>JAEERZ010000085.1 GCA_016286075.1 Selenomonadaceae bacterium | reverse complement strand
AATGGCAACGGTACTGACGGGTCTGATGATGATGTCGAGCGCGACGGCGCTGGCGTCGGTTCCGAGCGCGGAGATTGCGCTGGGCGGCGTTGCTCCGGGCATGAGCGTCGATGAAGCTGTTGCAGTATACGGTCAAGCGACGTATCGTGGAGACGACGCTTACTTCCAAAACGGCGTCAAAGCGGATCTTGACGACTTCAACCGCAACCTGATTGAAGAACTGAAAATCAATCGACCGGGCAGCGGCGTTACAACGCCCGCCGGAATCGGCATCAGCTCGCCGGAAAGCGCGATTGTCGAAGCCTACGGGCAGCCGGACAAAATGGAATACGATGACGGCAAGAACGAATACACCTACTATGCTTCCGACAGCCGCATGAAGCTGAAAATCGAGGCGATGAACGGCGCCGTCGTGAAAATCAAGTGCGACCTATACGACTGAACCCCGAATTTGTACAAGAAAGAAGTTGTTATTTGATGAAGAGAACATTTGCCTCTGCCTGCACGGCGGCGCTTCTTACGGTTTCTGCTTCCACGGCGTTCGCCGCGGTGAATCCTTTCGAGGACGTTCCCGCCGACCATTGGGCCTATGACGCGATTGCCCAGCTTGCCGCCGACGGCGTTATCGAAGGTTACGGCGACGGTACTTATCGCGGCGACCAGGAAATCACCCGTTACGAAATGGCGCAGATGATTGCCCGCGCGATGGCGAAAGGCGGCGGAAACAAGGCGCTGATTGACAAGCTGGCGGCGGAGTTTGCCGACGAGTTGAACAGCCTCGGCGTCCGCGTGGCTGCCCTCGAAAAGAAGGTCGACAATGTGACCTGGACCGGCACGGTGCGCTATCGCTATCGATACAACCAAATCAAGGATGAGGACAATGAAAAGAACATTGCCCAATACCTGACGCTTCGTTTGGAGCCGTCCATGCAAATCAACGAGCATTGGTCTGGCCATGCCCGCATCGACTATAACGCCGATATGAACTCAGCCGCCAATACGACCGGCGCAACCGAGATACCACTTCAAGCAGATGGTGAGGGAGCGTTTGTGTCGGGGATTCGCGTCGAGCGCGTCTGGGTGCAGGGCGATTACAAGAATTTTCAGATTCTCCTCGGCAAGCTTCCTTACCTGACTAACATCGACAACGGCATGGTTTACGACGACAATGTGGCCGGCGGACAACTCACCTTGGGCAACAAAGTTAAGGCAACGATTACGGCAGGACGCTCCGCCCGATATGACGGTGTCGGGTCATGGCCGGATGTCCGAGCCAACAACACCCCGAAAACCGGTAGCTATGTAGCCGCCGAGATTTATAATGACCGCGCCGACAAAATCACTTGGGGCGTGGGTTTCCATCGCTGGGCTGGTTCCAAAGAAACCCTATACCAGAGTACCTCCGCCTCAGCCGTCAACATTTGGGATATCGGTCTCGGCTACAAGTTCGATAAGAATCTCTCCATCCACGGCGCATATGCTTGGACTACAAGCCCCAGCGCTGAACCCCCGGAAAGAGCAGGCGATGTGCCTGAATCGGTAACTGCCGCCTCCAAACGCGCTTGGAGCATCGAA
This sequence comes from Selenomonadaceae bacterium, assembly GCA_016286075.1. GTDB lineage: Bacteria > Bacillota > Negativicutes > Selenomonadales > Selenomonadaceae > RUG12372. The sequence continues at coordinate 6,947 of JAEERZ010000085.1, read as the reverse complement.
CTTGATTACAAGAAAGCGAACCCTGCTGACAAAGGCTCTTGGGGCGCTTTCGTCGCCTACCGCCAGCTCGGCGCCTATGCCGTCATCGCGCCGACCTACGATGCCATGCAGCCAAGATTCAAAGGTGTGGAGATGGGCGTTGATTACGTCTTCGACAAGAATGTCATGGGTACTCTGAAATATTTCTTTGGAAAGGAAGAACAAGACGACTATGACATGGACGACGCCCCACAGTCTTCTGCCTACACCATCTTCGGCGAACTGAATTTCTTCTTCTAAAACAAATCTCACAAGCAAAAAATCCCGACGAAAAGCATTTTTGCTTCCCGTCGGGATTTTTATTGTCTGTATCAGTATTCCGCCACCGTCTCGATGAAGCCGTACTTGTCCTCCACCTCGCCGATGTGCAGCCCTTCGATGTAATCGTACATCTTCTGGGCGAAGGGGCCGATCTTGCCGCCGCCGATGACCATGTCGTGATTCTTGTAGCCGAGCACACCCACCGGGGAAATGACTGCCGCCGTACCGGAACCGAAGACTTCTTCCAGCGCGCCGCTCTTGTACCCGTCGACAATCTCGTCGATGGAGATTTTGCGTTCTTCCGTCGGTACGCCCCATTCCTTTGCAACCGCCAGCACCGTACGGCGCGTGACGCCGTTTAGGATGCTGCCGTCGAGCTCCGGCGTGACCACTTTGCCGCCAATCTTGAACAGGATGTTCATCGAGCCGACTTCTTCGATATACTTGCGCTCCACGCCGTCAAGCCAAAGGGTCTGGTCGTAGCCCTTCTGATGGGCGACGAGACCCGCGTGGAGACTCGCCGCGTAGTTCGCCGGGGTCTTCGCCTCGCCGAGCCCGCCGCGCACCGCGCGGACATAAGTGTCCTCTACCATAATCTTCACCGGAGCGAAACCGTGGGCATAGTATGCCGCCACCGGGGAAAGGATAATCAAGAGCTTGTACGAACCGCTGACACTGACGCCAAGATACGGATCGTCGGCGAAAATAAACGGACGAATGTAGAGGCTCTGCCCCTTTTCTTTCGGAATCCAGTCCTTCTCCGTCGCGACAAGCTGCTTTAATCCTTCATACACCGTATCCATCGGGAACTCGGGAATATCCAGGATACGGCAGGAATTTTCCATGCGTTCCAAATGCGTCTTCGGGCGGAAAATCACCGCGCGTTTCCCCTGCCGGTACGCTTTCAGGCCTTCAAAGACCGCCTGCCCATAGTGCAGCGTCGTATTCGCGGGGCTGACCGCAATGTCGCCGTACGGAATAATGCGAGCGTCATGCCAGCCGTCCTTTTCCGTGTAGTCCATCTCAAACATGTAATCCGTGAAATGCGTGCCGAACCCGATCTTCGATACGTCCGGCTTTGTCTTCAACGAATCCGCCTTCACAAACTTGATTTCCGCCATGAAAACCCATCTCCTCGCAAACTTTAAAATAATAACGGTTTTATTTTATGCCTGTCGCCTTTCACAGTCAAGAAACATGGAAAATAAATTTCGAGAACTCCCGTCAAGTCATTCCCCGTTTTTCAGACGCCGCCTCGCCTCGGGCAACTTGTCTAAGATATCGCTTGCAATCAGGCCCTCCACTTTTTCCTCCGCCGCCAAATCTCCAGCGTACCCGTGCAGGAACATGCCTAAAAGCGCCGCCGCTTCCGGCCCCGCTTCTTTTACCATGCCCGCCACCGCGCCGGCCAGCACGTCCCCGGCGCCCGCCGTCGCCATGGAAGAATTGCCCTTCGAGGTGAAGAATACGCGCCCGTCCGGGAAAGCGACAATCGTACATTCGCTCTTGAGCACAAGGATCGCCTTCCAATCCGTCGCCGCCTTGCGCGCGTGGGCAACAAGATTCTCACGCAGCTGCGCCGCTTTGATGCCGAGCAGTTCCGCCATCTCGCCAAGGTGGGGCGTCATGATAAGCGGTGCGCCGATTCCTTGGAGTTCTTCCGTATGCCCGCAGAAAGCGTACAGCGCGTCAGCATCCAAAATCAAAGGAACCTTTACGCGAGCGGCAAAACGCCGCACCATAGCCCCCGTCTCCGGCGCGCGACCCAATCCCGGCCCGATCAGCACCGTATCGTATTTTGGCAGCAATGCCGCCAGCGCCTCCGTCGCCGTCTCTCCCAAAACGCCGCGCTGAATTTCCGGCAACGGTTTGGTCATGACCTCCGTGAGCTTCGTCGCCAAGATATCCGCCACGCCGTCCGCCGTCGCCACCGTCGCAATACCTGCTCCGGAACGCAGCACCGCATTTGCCGCCATCTCCGCCGCACCCGTCATGCCCCGGGAGCCTGCCACCACCAATACGCACCCGCAAATGCCCTTGTATGCGTCCGCCGGCCGCGATGGCAAAAGCGCCTGCGCCGCCGCATCGTCCAAGTATTCCTGCAGGATGCCCTTGTCTTCCAAAAGGGCTTGCGGCAGACTGATGGAATCCACGACAATCTTTCCCGCGCAGGCAGCGCCGGGACAGAAGAACAGCCCCGTCTTCGGCAGGCCGAAGGATGCCGTCGTCTCCGCAAGAATCGCCGCACCGTGCGTCATGCCCGTATCCGCGTCCACGCCGCTGGGCACGTCGATAGAAACTACATGCCGCGCTTCCTCGTTGACCATGCGGATCAGCCGGTCCTCTGTCTCACGCAGCGGTCCCTTGACGCCGGTACCGAGAATGCCGTCCAGCACTCCGTCCGCCAAACGCAGATAAATGCGCAGCTTTTCCCAATCGCGCTCCTGTTCCAATGCGCGGACGGGAATTCCTAATTTTTTGCATATCTCCAAATTATTTTTCGCCGCAGGTTTCAAATGCTCTGCGTTCCCCACGGAGTATATCGCAACCTTCGCGCCCCTGCTCAAAAGATGGCGCGCCGCCGCATAGGCGTCTCCGCCGTTGTTCCCGCTGCCCGCCAGCACGCAGACGTTTCGTCCGGCAACCTCGCCCAGAACCCCGGTCAACGCGTCCGCCGCCGCGCGGCCCGCGTTTTCCATCAGAAGCAGCGTATCAATCCCGTATATATCCGCCGCCATCTTATCAATATGGCGAATTTCTTCGGTCAAGGCGATCTTCATACTTTTTCCTCCCGTTGTAAAAAGGCTGCCGCGCAACACGACAGCCCCTATTTTTCTTTATTGCTTTGCGACCAGAGTGCCTTCCGCCATCTTGAAGGAACGCGCAATCATAATCTCGACGCGGCGGTTCCGCCTGCGCCCGTCCTCCGTATCGTTAGGCGCCACCGGGCGATACTCGCTGTAGCCGATCGCACTGAAACGTGCCGGATTGAGCGAAGCGTTGGCTGCGAACAAGGCCTTCATGAACGTCATCGCGCGGGCCGAGGAAAGTTCCCAGTTCGACGGATACTGCGCTGTCGCAATCGGCACGTTATCCGTATGACCGGAGATAATCACCCGCTCGGGAATCGCCGCCAAGAGGCCCGCCACCACGGGCACGATGAGCTGCGATTCGTTGACCAACTCCGCCGATCCCGACGGGAAAAGCGCCGTCTCCTTGATGCGGATCATCAGGCCTTCCTCTGTCAGCGTCGTCCGAAGCTCGTCTTTCAAATGATTGGAAACGATGTACGAATCCATCGTCTGTTTCAAATGCTCCAGCGTCTCGTTCTCCGCGAGATAAGCGCGGTTTCCGCTGTCCGTGCCGTCGCCGGATCCGGTGCCGTCGCCATCTCCGCCGCCTCCCCCCGCCTGGGGATAGACCGCGAGTCCGAGCCCCGGCAGAAGTCCTCCGCCGCCCATGCCAATGCCGAAGGCCTTCCCGAATGCCGCGCCCATCTGTTTCGCCTTGCCGCCATCCACCTTCGACATGCAGAACAGGCAGAGGAACAAGGCCAATAGCAGCGTCATCAAGTCAGAATAAGGAAGCAGCCAAGCCTCGCCCGCTTCTTCTTCGTGAGGCGGGCCGTGTTTCTTCTTCTTCGCCATAGATTATCCCTCCGTCTTCAGGCCTTCGCGCTCCGACTGCGGAATGAAGACCATCAGTTTCGCCTCGATGGCCGTCGGCGAATCGCCCGCCTGCAGCGAAAGAATTCCTTCAATGATCATGCGCTTCTGGCTAATTTCCATTTCCGAGAACACCTTCAGCTTGTTCTCGAACGGAAGCCAAAGCACGTAACCCGTATAGATTCCGAGAATCGTGGCGACGAACGCCGCCGCGATGGCGTGACCCAGCTTATCGATATCGTTCATGTTGCCGAGAGCCGCAATCAGACCGACCACGGCGCCGAGAACGCCAAGCGTCGGCGCGTAAGTACCGGCCTGTTTGAACACCGAACGGCCTTCCGCGTGACGCGCCTGCATAACCGTAAGCTCCGCGTCCATAACGTCCGAAACGAACTCGGGGTCCATACCGTCGATGACCATGCCGAGGCCGGAACGGAAGAACGGATCCTCGATTTCCTGCACCTTGCTTTCAAGAGCCAAGATACCTTCACGACGAGCAATCTGAGAAAGCTCGACGAACATCTGCAACAGCTCGCCGCGATCCTTGAGCTGAGGACGGTTGATAACCTTTTTGAAGAGATTCGGGATATTCTTCATGTTCTCCATTGGAAATCCCGTGAAAAGGCAGGAAATCGTGCCGCAGATGATGATCAGGAACGCCGCCGGATTGTTCAGCGCCGAAAGAGGCGCGCCCTTGATGACCATACCGACAAAAATCGAAATCAGGCCCATGATAAGACCGATTACTGTTGATGTTTCCAAAACAAGTCCTCTCCTTTACGTCCGCAAAGCGCGGAATATCACGGGGAGCGAATCCATGCACCCAAGGAACCTTGAAAGATTATTTCTCTACAGGATATAGTGTAGCACAACACCATTGATTTTTCTATAGTTAAATGTATTATTTCTTCATTTTCTGCGCCATTTTCTGCAACGAAAAATGAGTCTGCGGCCAAAAATCAAAATAGCTTTTTATGGCGTTGCCAAAAACTATATGTTATAATTATGGACATATAGATAAACGCCTTGCAAAAAGACTTGGCAGTATATAAGGAATTGCCGGACAAATCGGCCATCCTACGAAAGTGTGTGAGCAAAATGAAAAAAATCCCGATGGAATTACGGCAGCTTGAATATTTTCGCATGACGGCAAAGCTGCGCAATCTGACACGCGCGGCGGCAGAGCTTGAAGTCTCCCAGCCGAACATCACCGTCGCCATCCAAAAACTTGAAAGCCTTTTGGGACTTCGCTTATTTGACCGCAGTCAAAAACAGGTGCTCCTGACCGCCGAGGGAGAAATATTTCTCCGCCGCGTGGAACCGGCGCTTGACATTCTGCACGACGCGCTGCGGGAATTGGAGGATTACAAGAACCTCTCCAAGGGCAATATCCGCATCGGAATTCCTCCGATGATCGGCGCCTATCTGTTTCCACGCATCTGCTCGGATTTCCAAAAAATCTACCCTCATCTTTCCATCTCGCTTTACGAGGAAGGATCGATGGCAATCCGCGAGAATCTTGAAGCGGGGGAGCTGGATTTCGGCATCATCATTTTGTCGGACATCCCCGCCGCGTTGAATACGTTTCCCATGTGCACCTCCGAACTCGTGGCCTGCGTGCCGGAGGATTCACCGTTGGCCTCCCGTCCTTCCTTCCGATTGAAGGATTTTGACAACGAAAACCTGATCGTGATGAAGCACGGCTCTTTCATCCGCCGTATGCTCTCCGACCGCTTCGCTTCCATGGGAATCTCTCCCAACGTAGTGCTCGAATCCAATCAAATCGAGATCATCAAACATTTGGTGGCGAACGGCATCGGGCTGGCCTGCCTGCTGGACTGCGTAACAAAAGGAAACCAAGACTTCCGCGTGCTTTCCTTCAACCGTCCGATGCACTTCGACGTCGGCCTCGCCTGGAAAAAAGACCGCTACATTTCAAAAGCGGCGGCGGCGTTCATGGATTTTTGCAAAGAAACGCTGATCGACTGATACTTTTTCAAAATAACTCCTGCTTATCTTTTGACCGTCAAAAAACGGCAACCGGATTTTCCTTCCGGTTGCCGTTTTGTATTGCAGTTCTATTATTTCTTCTTACCAACGTTCGCGCCGTTCTGCATGCTCGACGGCCATTCCTGGAAACTCAGAACGCCAAATTCATAAAGAGCGATGCCTTCCTTCGTCAGCTTCGGATTGTCCATCAGCATGATGCCGAAACGCCCGCCATACGCGCCGCGGAAAAAGGTCCTGACCATTTGGGATTCCGCCGTCAAAACCTCGTCCGTCTTGCCGTCGCCGTTGGTATCGACTTCGATCTCTTTCGCCGTCACGGCGTAAACGCCCGAGCGGCCGTCCACCTCGGTCAAACGAACGAATTCATAAGGAGAACTCTTCATGAATTTCTCGATGAACTCCTTCTGCTTATCCTCCGGCTGCTTTGTGATATCCGACGGAAGCGTCGCCTCGTCGAAAGCGTCGACCATGACGATCCAACCGTAAGCAACATCATAGCCGTTGCTCCTGAAGATCAGCACGTCGCCTTTTTCCGTATTGTCCCCGAACAGCACGCTCAAAGGCACCACCGTCGGCTTGGCCGGGCAAACGATCGAATACCCGTATCTCTTGCTCGTATATTTATATCCGCTGTCGACATAAGCCTGGAACGCTTCTTCCGGCGTCATCTGCGCCTGCTCGCCGACGCTGGGCGCTTCTGCCGCTATTACCGGTTCCTCCGCCGCCGATGCCGAAGACATCGCCGAAAAAGCCGTCAGCAGCGAAACCAGCGTCATCTTCATCGTCTTTTTCCAATCCATGAAAAATCCCCCTCCAAAAGTAAGGTTATTGCTCATACCTTTTGATATATCCACGCAACATCGCAAGCGCCGCCTGCGACGCGCGAAATTTTACCTGGCCGCGTTTTCCCGTGAAAAGATATTTTTCCACCTTTGTTCCTTCGGAACCTGCAATGGCAACAAAGACAGTGCC
>JAEERZ010000084.1 GCA_016286075.1 Selenomonadaceae bacterium | reverse complement strand
GAGGAGGCGCTGGAGCAGCTTCAGGAGGAAGGCTACACTCGCGTTGCGCTGACTTCGCTGGACGTGATTCCGGGTATGGAATACGCTTATGATACGGCTGTGTTCAATCTTTATAAGAACAATTTCAAGAAGATGACGATGGGCGAGCCGCTGATGTATTGGATGGGCCAGGAAGAGCAGCGCGACGATGTGCTGGATTTCGTCAAGGCTTTGCAGTATGAGCTGAAGGACGCGAAGCTGGCGAAGGACGAGGCTGTGCTCTTCATGGCGCACGGCACGCCGCATCCGGCAAACGCTTATTATCCGGTCATCAACAGCCGCTTCCATCTGACGAATCCGCCGATGCGTAACGCTTACGTTTATACGGTCGAGGGGTGGCCGAATCTGGAGAATGCTATCCATCGCCTGAAGAGGAAGGGCTTTAAGAAGGTACTGCTTGTACCGATCATGATGGTTGCCGGCGACCATGCGACCAACGACATGGCGGGCGATGAGCCGGATTCCCATAAGTCAATCCTTGAGAAGGAAGGCATCAAAGTACGCACCTATTTGCACGGCCTTGGCGAGAACCCCGAGATTCGTAAGCTGTATGTTGCACGCGCCAACGAGGCTTGGGATGTACTGCAGGCTAAATAAGAGTATAGTGTAGTGTAAAGGAGGAGAGCTGCCGCCGGATTTCTGCGGTAGCTCTTTTTTCCAAAAGGAACGAATATGGACAGACGAAGATCGGAATATCTATATCCTCCCATGCGGATGGCGGGAAGTTTTGGCGCGCTGGAGCAGATGGAATATGTGCTGACGGCGTATTTTCATCTGCGCGTGATTGAGCCGTGGGATTTGGAAGTCATCAAAGAAAAGGTCAGAAAGCAGGCCGTCATTTGTCATTTTTCTGACGGCCGGGCGGAAGACTGGGAATTTGACGCCTATGCGGCGGCGCTTTACCGCACGGTTTGCGAACTGAAACATACCCCGATACGGACGGGGCTTGCGAGGGGCGACCTTCCTGCCGGTGCGGCGAGAGTGGAATATCTGTTGCTGTTGGCGCATGAAGGATGCGGCGCGTTGGGCGAACTGCTTCGTTTTTTTGCGGCAAAGTCAGGCTATACGCCGGAGGAGCTTTGCGAGCATCCGGGATTGATGACGGAAGAGGAGCAGACCTACAGCCAATGTTATGACGCTTTGCTGGACAGGGTTCGGAAGCTGCTGGCAATCATGGATTGGGAGGATTACTCCGGGAAATCTGTGTTGGCGGCCGTGGCTGCGGAGGACGGATGCGCGGATAAAGCGGGACTTGCGTCATTGCTTTTGCGGGTCTCGGACGAAGCGTCGGCATGGCTGAGGTCGGGGGATTCGCCGACTCTTCGATATGTTTGGCCCCGCAGACGACGGGTGCTTTCCGAGGATTCGGAGGAAATTCGGAGGCGTTTCCGCAGCGAGGCGATGAATCCGCTTTTCATCGGAGGAATGGCAGCCCACGGGCGGCGCGGCGCAATGGCTTTAGCGGCGTATGTGGCGCGAAGCTGCCAATGGGACGCGCTTTGTCAAGGTCTGGAAAACTGGATGTATGAAGACATGGCCCGCGCATACGCGCTGAATCCGAATATGCAGCGATGGATGCGCTTGGTATGTCCGGGAGCGCTGCGTCATCTGACGGGCAGTCTGCTCGCGGCGGCACACGGGCCGCGCTGGCATGCAAGCCTGCAAACGAGGACGGAACTTCAATGGCTGTATCGTTCTTTGGAAAAGCCGCAGCAATCGCGGCGGGAAATGGCGGCATCGGAAAAGGAACAGGCATAAAACACGGCGGCGCTAAAATGGCGTCGTCGTTTTTTCATGGTGCGAAATGTGGTACAATGGACGACGGGAAGGGGAATCGATATGAATCGTTGGCTGGTGGTTTATTCTTCCGTTACGGGGAATACAAAAAAAGTAGCGGAAGCGTTTTGCGAGGCGGTGGGAGGAACGCTGGTCCGCGTCGAGGACGCGGTGGCGCCGGAAGGCTTCGACGCGGTGGCGGTGGGTTACTGGCTTTGGCGCGGCGGCCCTGATCCGAAAGCGGCGGCGTACCTTTCGCGCTTGGAAGGCGTCAACGTTGCTCTGTTGGAAACCCATGCGGCGGACAACCGGAGCGAGCATTCGGTGACGGCGTTTGCCCGCGCGGCGGCGCGCCTCGGCAGGGACTGCCGCGTGCTGAACGTGTTCGAGTGTCAGGGGCAAGTGCCGGAGGCTGTACGTGAGAAACGTGCGAAGCTGGAGGCGGAAAAGCCGGCAGATCCTCATGCAAAGGCGCAAGGCTGGAAAACATCCGTCGGGCATCCCGATGGAGCCGATTTAGCGGCGGCAGGGGAGTTTGCGTTGCGGACGGATAAGAAGCTGTCGTACTTTTTGAAAAAGGACGGCGTGCGGTAGAGCGCGAACGCGTGCTTCCTTGACAGTTTTCGCGTCTTTCGTTATGATGTAATATGGAATTTGTGGTAAATTCTCATCGTATCGGGAGATGATTATTTATGAAGGTTTCTATCATTATCGGGAGCGATTCGGACTGGCCGATTATGAAACCCGCGGCGGAAACGCTGAAACAGTTCGGCGTTGAGGTTGAGGTGACGGTGGCTTCGGCGCATCGGACGCCGGCTCGGGTGGAAAACTGGGTGAAGACGGCCTCTGAGCGCGGCGTCGGCGTGTTTATCGCGGCGGCTGGCGGTGCGGCGCACCTGGCGGGCGTGGTGGCCAGCCATACGGTGCTCCCCGTGATCGGCGTTCCCATCAACGCGACGCCGTTGAACGGCATGGACGCGCTTTTGGCAACGGTGCAGATGCCTTCGGGCATTCCTGTGGCGACGATGGCGGTCAACGGCGCGAAAAACGCAGCGCTTTTCGCCGTGCAGGTTTTGGCGCTCAAAGACGCTGACCTTGCGGACAAGCTCAAGTCTCATCGCGAGAACTTGGCGAAAGAAGTGGAGAAAAAAGCAGCCTATGTCGCATCGCAGATGTGATACGGGCTGCTTTTTGTACTTTTATTATCACAATGAATGAAATTGGAGGAACGGAAAAGAATGGAAAAGAAAGAAGCTCTTTATGAGGGCAAGGCAAAGATCATGTACGCGACGGACAAGGCGGACGAACTGCTTGTCTATTACAAGGACGACGCGACGGCCGGCAATGGCGCGAAGAAAGGCACCATCGCCGACAAGGGCGTGATGAACAACAAGATGACGGAGTTCTTCTTCAAGCTCTTGGAGAAGGAAGGCGTCAAGACGCATCTCGTCCAAGTGACGGGCGAGCGGGAAATGCTTGTCAAGAAGCTCGATATGATTCCGCTGGAGGTTATCGTGCGGAACGTGGCGGCGGGCAGCTTTTCCCAGCGCTTCGGCGTGAAGGAAGGCACGCCGCTGAAAATCTCGACGGTGGAGTTCTGCTACAAGAACGACGACCTCGGGGACCCCTTCATGAACAATTATCATATCGCGGCGCTCGGCCTTGCGACGAAGGAGGAAGTCGCCGAGGTTGAAAAACTGGCGCTGAAGGTCAACGATATTTTGAAGGCGTTTTTGAAGCAGAAGAAAGTCGATTTGATCGACTTCAAGCTGGAATTTGGCCGTCTCGACGGAAAAATCGTGCTCGGCGACGAGATTTCGCCGGACAACTGCCGTTTCTGGGACAGCGACACCCATGAGAAACTCGACAAGGATCGCTTCCGTCGCGACCTCGGCAACGTGGAGGATGCATACAAGGAAATGCTGCGCCGCCTGACGGGCGAGGAGCGCTGACAATGGCGGCGAATCTGACCTATCGAGACGCGGGCGTCGATATCGACGCGGGCAACCGTTCCGTGCAGCTCATCAAGGACAGCGTGCGGGCGACGTACCGTCCGGAGGTGCTGGGCGACCTCGGCGGCTTCGGCGGGCTCTTTGCGCTGGACGTTAAGAAGTTCAAGGAGCCGGTGCTGGTTTCCGGTACGGACGGCGTCGGCACAAAGCTGAAGCTGGCATTTCTGCTCAACAAGCATGACACCGTCGGACAGGATGCGGTGGCGATGTGCGTCAACGATATTCTCGTGCAGGGCGCGGAACCGCTGTTTTTCCTCGACTATCTGGCGGTGGGTAAGCTTGACCCGGAACAGGTGGCCACGGTCGTCAAGGGCGTCGCGGCGGCCTGCAAAGAGTCCGGCTGCGCGCTGATCGGCGGCGAGACGGCGGAAATGAACGGCTTTTATCCCGACGGCGAATACGATATTGCGGGTTTTGCCGTCGGCGCGGTGGAGAAGTCCGAGATCATCACGGAAAAACGCGTGCAGGAAGGCGACGTGCTGATCGGGCTGCCGTCCTCCGGGATTCATTCCAACGGCTTTTCTCTCGTGAGGAAAATTGTTTTTGAGGTCAAGGGCTTTAAGGGCGACGAGCATATTGCGGAATTCGGCGAGAAAACGCTGGGCGAGGTCTTGCTGACTCCGACGAGGCTCTATCCGCGGGTATGCCTGCCGCTGATCCGCGATTTTCGTTTGCACGGTATGGTGCATATTACGGGCGGCGGGTTTTACGATAATATCCCGCGCGCTTTGCCGGAGGGCTTCGGCGTGGAAATCGACACGTCTACGTGGAAGATGCCGCCGATTTTCAAATTGCTCCAGGAATGGGGCGGCGTCGAGTGGCCGGAGATGTACCGCACCTTCAATATGGGCGTCGGCATGATCCTGATGGTCGGAGCGAAGGACGCCGATGCTGTGATGGCGGCGCTTGCCAAAGCGGGCGAGACGTCGTATCGGATCGGCCGCGTGACGAGAAGCGGCGAGGTTGTGCTCAAAGGCGGAGTGTTTAATGGCTAAAGAGATATTGGGCGTGCTCTGCTCGGGACGCGGTACGAATCTGCAATCCATTTTGGCGGCGGTAGACAGCGGACAGATTCCCGCGCCCGTCGGCGTGGTATTGACGGACAAGCCCGACGCGAAGGCGTTGGAGCGCGCGGAAAAGGCGGGAATTCCGCATTTCTGCGTCGACCGGAAAAAGTATACGGAAAAACAGGCTTTCGAGGAAGCGCTTGTCGAGAAATTGCGGGCGCACGGCGTTACGCTTGTAATTTTAGCGGGCTTCATGCGGATCTTGAGTCCGTATTTCGTCCATGAGTTTCCGGGGCGGATATTGAACATTCACCCGTCGCTGCTGCCGTCCTTCGGCGGCGCTCATGCCCATCGGGACGTGCTGGCATACGGCGTCAAGGTGTCCGGCTGCACGATCCATTTCGTCGACGAGGGCATGGATTCCGGCCCGATTATTTTGCAGACGGCGGTGCCGGTGCTGGACGGCGACGATGAGGACACATTGGCGGCGCGGGTATTGGAGCAGGAGCATAAGCTGTACCCGAGAGCAATCGAGTTGTTTTTGAAGGGTAAGCTGAAAATCGAAGGACGGAAAGTACGGATCTTGGAATAACAAATCAATTAGGAGGGCGCGATTATGAAAATCAAACGGGCGCTGATCAGCGTTTCGGACAAGACGGGGGTCGTCGAGTTTGCGCAGAAGCTCAATGCGGCGGGCGTCGAGATTGTATCCACCGGCGGCACGATGCGCGCGCTGAAGGAGGCGGGGATTCCCGTGCTCTACGTCAGCGACGTGACGGGATTTCCCGAAATCATGGACGGACGCGTCAAGACGCTGAACCCATATATTCACGGCGGAATCCTTGCGGTGCGGGACAATCCGGCGCACCAGCAGTCGATGAAGGAGCATAAGATTATCCCCATCGATCTCGTGGCGGTTAATTTGTATCCGTTCAAGGAAACGGTGGCGAAGCCGGGCGTGACGCTGGCCGAGGCCATTGAGAATATCGACATCGGCGGTCCGGCGATGATTCGTGCGGCGGCGAAGAACTTCAAGTTTGTCACGGTGGTGACGAATCCCGCACGTTACGACGAGGTGGCGCAGGCGATTCTTTCGGACGGCGCGACCAGCGGGATGCTGCGGATGCAGCTCGCCCAGGAAGCGTTCGCGCATACGGCGGATTATGACGCGCACATTCAGGCATATCTGAAGACGCAGATTGATAAATAAATGGAGAGAATTGCGATATGAATATTTTGTTGATCGGCAGCGGCGGGCGCGAGCACGCGCTGGCGTGGAAACTCAGCCAAAGCAAACATACGGATAAGTTGTACGCCGTTCCGGGCAATCCCGGCATTGCGAACTTTGCCGAGTGCGTTTCCGGCATTTCCGTCGAGGATAACGACGCAATCGTTGCGTTGGCGAAAGAGAAGAATATCGGTCTGGTGGTGGTCGGGCCTGAGGTTCCGCTGGTGAACGGCGTCGTGGATGCGCTGACGGCGGCGGGAATCAAAGCTTTCGGCCCGACGAAGGACGCCGCCGAGCTGGAAGGCTCGAAGGTCTACGCGAAGGTCGTCATGCGCCGCTATGGCATTCCCACGGCGCGCAGCGAAGTCTTCGGCGACCCGGCCCGCGCCCACGTTTATGTCCGGCAGATGCGTCAGCCTTTCGCAATCAAGGCGGACGGTCTTGCGGCGGGCAAGGGCGTAATTCTGACGAAGACGGCGGACGAGGCCGTCGAGGCTATCGACCTTTTGATGAAGGAGAAGGCTTTCGGCGACGCGGGGAATCGCGTCGTCATCGAGGAATTCATGGAGGGAGAGGAAGCCTCCATGCTGGCGTTTACCGACGGCGAGACTATCGTTGCCATGCGTGCGTCGCAGGATCATAAGCGCGTGAACGACGGCGACGAGGGCCTGAACACGGGCGGCATGGGAGCTTACGCGCCCGCGCCGGTCATCACGCCGGAGCTTGCCGAGCGTGTGATGGAGGAAATCCTGAAGCCCACTATCGAGGGCATGAAAAAGGAAGGCCGTCCGTTCAAGGGATGCCTGTATGCGGGGCTGATGATTACCGCGAAGGGGCCGAAGGTGGTCGAGTTCAACGCGCGGTTTGGCGACCCGGAGACGCAGGTGGTGCTGCCGCTTTTGAAGAGCGACCTCGTCGAAGTCATGCTGGCCTGCGTGGACGGAAAGCTGGCGGAGACGAAGGTGGAGTGGTCTGACGAGGCGGCGGTTTCCGTTGTCATGGCTTCGGGCGGCTATCCGGGCGAATATGAGAAGGGTAAAAAGATCGCGGGCGTCGGCGAAGCGGAAAAGAGCGGCGCGCTGGTATTCCATGCGGGCACGGCGGAAAAAGACGGCGCGCTCGTCACGGCGGGCGGCCGCGTGCTGAACGTGGTCGGCGTCGCGAGGGATATTCGCGAAGCGGTGAAAAAAGCTTACGCGGGCGTCGAGAAAATATCCTTCGACGGAGCCCATTATCGGAAAGATATCGCGCATCGGGCGTTGGAACGGCTGAATTAAACACGCGAAAGATTCTCGAAATGTTTCACGTGATAAGAAACGCTTGGAAGCGTCAGCGTTTCTTAAGCAGGCGGAGCCTGTAACAATCGAACATAACCTGAAAAATCTACTGAAAGAAACGACGCAAAAAAGTGAAGCGCGGCAAAATATTCGCCGTGCTTTTCTTTTGCGTGAAATTGAGGTAAAATAAAAAGACATTTCGAAGTTTTTATAGTTCACGGTTTGCTCTTTAATTTTTCGGAGGTTTGGATGATTCGGATTTTATGTATGCTGCTCTGTTTGCTCGGCGCGATGCTGTCGCAGCCTGCGGAGGCGGCGACGCCGTTCAGCGAGAAAGCGGCGAAGCTTTCCGGGGTGACGGCGGTACGCATGGCGGGATCGATGGAACGGCTCCGCATCGTGCTGGACGCGAACAAAGAAGTCGATTACGCAGTGATGGTGCTGTCGAATCCGTCCCGCGTCGTCGTCGATCTGCACGGCGCGTGGCTGAGTCCCAACGTCGCGAGGGAGACGGTGATTGAGAGCCGGTTTGCCAGCAAGGTGCGCGTGGCGCAATTCAATGAGAATACGGTGCGTGTCGTCGTGGAGACGACGATGGGCAAAGGCCATTACGACGTGTTTTCCATCGAGGGCGGCGCGATCCCGTATCGCGTGGTGCTGGATTTCGGCAAGATCGGCAGGGCGAAGGACGATTCCTACGGGGGCGGTATTACCGACGATCGGGTCGGCTCGGGAGAGCCGACGGCGGGGAAGCCGGACGAGCCGGAGCCGGATAAGCCGAAGCCGCAGGGTACGGAAACGCCGGGCAAGGAAGAAAAGAGCGAAGGCGGCAAGGAAAAGCCGGATAAGGATAAAAAGCCCGACGACAATACGGAAGTGCTTACGGAGGACGTCAAGTTTTCACCGGGAATCAAGGGCAAGAAAATCGTAATCGACCCAGGCCACGGCGGCGAGGATTCAGGCGCCATCGGGCCCTCCGGCGTGACCGAGAAGAGCATCACGCTCCAGATCGCGAAGGAAGTGGAGCGGATGCTGAAGGAGGCGGGCGCGAAGGTCACCATGACGCGCACGACGGACACGGAGGTTTCGCCGAAGCACCGGCAGGCGACGGACGTGGATGAGCTGCAGGCGCGCTGCGACGTGGCGAACAAAGCGAAGGCGGATATCTTTATCTCTATCCACATGGATTCCTTCACGAGCAGGGAAGCCTCC
>JAEERZ010000083.1 GCA_016286075.1 Selenomonadaceae bacterium | reverse complement strand
GCGTCTGCGCGAGAACGGGGATTTCGCGGTCACGGACCTCGACGGAAACGGCCGGATCGAACTGCTCTTTTTGCAGGAAATGAGAAACGGCGTGCCGGAGGAGGCGGAACCGCGAAACGAGAACGAGCGCTCGGCGTGGGAGCACATCGCTTCCATTCCCGTGTCAAGAAAGCTGTACGCGTATGAAATCAGCGCCAACGGCAAACGGCTCGACCCCGTGGCCGTCATCTTCACCGACGACGAGATCGACCCGAACCTTCGTTATTTGGAAAGCGCGGTCCGCGAAGCACAGACCGGCATCACGTATTACCACGTTGCCACGCTGACCCGCGTCGGCGGCGCCGGGTATCGCGTATCGCTGCAAAGCGTTTCCCTCCAGAACGGCGCGCTGCAAATCCAGACGATCGCTTCCGAGTTCGGGAATTACGGGATCTACTCTGAGCAGGGCACGCCGGAAGCCGTTTTCGACCACGCCGCGACCCGCCTCGGCATCGAGTTGAGCCAAAGCGCGTTCTCGGAGTTTTCCTCGAAATTTGCCGCAGGTTTCGGAGCGGGCGGCGACGAGCGTTTCAAGGCGTCGATTCGCTGGTTTCCGGTGCAGGCGCTGCGCGAGTCGAAAATCCAGCCGAACGGCATGAGGCCGCTGATGCTCGAGTCGTGGCAGGGCTTTTCGCTGACGCCGAACAACGCGTGACCGCGCGGGAAAGGCGGGGACGACGCCGGCGGAAAACGGCGCTGCATGAAAATCATTCTCACGCAGGAATTTCCGCCTGCCGCGGCGAAATAAACATTTATACGGATCGTGATCGAAAATGCTAAATCCCCTGCCCTCCCCTGAGGGGACGGCAAGGTTAGCTGTCGACAATCAAAATTTAATTTAAAAAGGGGGAGAAACCAATGGACGAGAAGAAAGCAATGGAGGAAATGAAGCGGCTGAAAGGCACGGAGACGGAGAAGAACCTGGCGGCGGCATTCGCCGGAGAATCCCAGGCCCACGTCAAGTACACGTTCTTCGCCCGGGAAGCGGAGAAGGACCCGAAGATGGCGCGGCAGATCGCCGACGTCCTTGACGAGACGGCGGCCCAGGAGCGCGCCCACGCGAAGATTTGGTTCTGGCTCCTGGGCGGCCTGACAAGGCCCACCGCCGAACACCTGAAAATGGCGGCGGAAGGCGAAAACGAGGAATGGACCAGCATGTACCCCGAATTCGCGAAGAAAGCGAAAGAAGAGGGTTTCCCGCAGATCGCCTATCTCTTCGAGCGCGTCGCCGAAATCGAGAAGCGCCATGAGCAGCAGTACCGCCTGGTGCTGGCCAACGTCGAAAACGAGCGGCTCTTCAAGCGCGGCGAGAAAAAGCTCTGGATGTGCGCGAACTGCGGCTTCATCGCCGAGTCCGTCGAGGCTCCGAAGGAGTGCCCCGTCTGCGGCCATCCGCAATCGTTCTTCGCCATCCGGCAGGAAATGGAATAACCCAAGCCTAAAACCGCGTCTGGTTACGGTTCCGGAAACGGTCTTCCCGAAAGACTTCCGGCAACGACACCCCCGCCCTCACGGGCGCGTATTCTAAATCAGGGATACAAGAGCCGCCGCCATGCCGCGATTTTCGCCGGACGTGTGCGGCGGCATTTGTATGAACAGGAAAAGAGGTCATTTGAATGGGTCGGGTTTTCACTTATGAAGATAAATGCACGGGCTGCAACAAATGTATCGAGGTCTGCCCCGTAGACTGCGCCAACGAAGCTTATCTATCCTCGGACAATTTGCGAAAAGTCCGCGTGGACGACAAATACTGCATTCACTGCGGCGCGTGCCTCGGCATCTGCGACCACGGCGCGCGCGATTATACGGACGACACGGAGGACTTCTTCCGCGATCTGGCGGCGGGCCAACCCATTTCCGTGATCGCGGCTCCCGCAGCGCAGGTGAATTTCGAGGATTACGCGCATCTTTTCGGATGGCTGAAATCCAAGGGCGTCAAGCATATCTACGACGTGTCCATGGGCGCGGACATCACCACTTGGGCGTATCTGCGGGCCATTGAGAAATATCGGCTGGAATCCGTCGTGGCGCAGCCCTGCCCGGCAATCATCAATTACTGCGAGCGGTACATTCCGGACATCTTGCCCTATCTCTCGCCGATTCACAGCCCGATGATGTGCCTGGCGGTCTATCTTAGGAAATACCAGAACGTCACGGAGAAACTGGCGTTCCTGTCCCCCTGCGTGGCGAAGTCCGACGAGATCGGCGACTTGAACAACGACGGCCTCGTGCAGTACAACGTGACCTTCAAGAAATTGCAGGAGAAGATCGAGCGAGAGGCCGTCAATCTCCGCAGTTACCCCGCCGATGATTTCGAGGGCATGGAAGCGGCGCTCGGCCACACCTACAGCCGCCCCGGCGGTCTCAAGGAAAACATCTTCGTGACGAATCCCGAGCTTTGGGTCCGGCAAATCGAATCGCCGAAGCACGCATATCCGTATCTGCGCGAGTATTTGCAGCGGCGGCAGGAAGGCAAGCCGGTGCCGACGGTGGTGGACATCCTGAACTGCGGCGAGGGCTGCAACCGGGGTCCCGGCACGATGAAACACGCCGTACTGGACGACATCGACGCGCAGACGAACCGCAAGAAGCAGTCCAAAGTCGAAACCAACGTCCGCCACACCGAGCAGGGAACGGAGTACGCGCCCTTCGTCTATTTCGACGAGCACCTGAACGTGGACGATTTCCGGCGGAATTACACGGATAAGAACGTGCACGGCTTCTTTGATGACGAGAACCTCGACGACGTCTTCAACGACCTCGGAAAGGTCACGAAAGCCTCCCGGGAGATCAACTGCTTCGCCTGCGGCTACGGCAGCTGCAAGCGGTTCGCCCAGGCGGTGAAGCGCGGCAAGAACGTCCCGGACAGCTGCGTGGATTACGAACGGCACCGCATCCTCTGGGCGGAAACGGAGAAGAGGAAGACCAAAATCTCTGGCAAGGTCAAAGAAATCATCGACGCGATCCATCAGGTCGCGGAAGCCAGCGCCGAAAACGCGAAGCACGTCAGCGATATCTCGCGGCAGATCGAAACGCTCACGGACTCCTCCGCCCGTCTGACAAGCAGCACGGGCATGGTTTCCAAGCGGATGGACGATTTCGCCGCCGCGTCGAACGACATCATGAAGATTGCCGGCCAGACGAATCTCTTGGCGCTGAACGCGGCCATCGAAGCCGCCCACGCCGGAGAAGCGGGCCGCGGCTTCGCCGTGGTAGCCGACGAAGTGCGGAAACTGGCCCAGGCCACCGACGAGACGGTGCGCGAAACGCAGAAGAACCAGGAATCCGCTGCGAAGGAAGTTCGCGGCATGGCGGACGCCTCGACGCAAATGGGCGATCAGGTCAACGCCATCAAGGATTACATCTTGCGGATCTCGGCGGCCACGGAGGAGGTCTCCGCGCAGTGCGAAGAGGTATCTCGCACGGCGTCGTCGATGATCTCAGGCGAAGAATAACACGGCAGGACAGAAAAGCTCCCCTCATTTACGGCAGGGAAAATGCCGTAACGAGGGGAGTTTTGTTATCCTGTGCCGACCAAAAATCTCTCTTGCCAGTTTCAAAGAAAAAAGATATACTATGTATATCCGAAGGGAGGTCTTTTCATGGAAGTTGCGAGCAGAATATTTGCCTTGGGCAACAGTAATGCAATCCGCATCCCGCGTCTTATCATGGACGCGCTTTCGCTGCGAGCCAACGATTCGGTTACGCTGGAAGTGCGAGACAATGAAATGGTCATAAAAAAGCAGGACCGGAAATCGGCGTACCCTTCTATCAGCGAACTTTTCGAAGGGTATACGGGAACCTATCAGCCGACGGAAATGGAAGCCGACGGGATTGTCGGAAGGGAGATGCTTTGATGGCGTATCAACCAAAATCCGGCGATATCATTTGGATCGACTTCAATCCACAAGCGGGCCATGAACAAAGAGGACGGCGCCCAGCCCTTGTCGTCTGGGGAGATGAAGCGCTCCGCCGCATACCCATGATGGCACAGGTCTGCGCCATCAGCAACACGGACAATCATTTTCCTCTCCATGTGCCGCTGGACAACGCCTGCCAAAATACAACCGGGTTCGTTTTCTGCGAACAAAACCGAGTGCTCGATTTGGAAGCACGCAACGCCGAGTACAAAGACACTGTATCAAAAGAAGTCTTGGAACAAGTGAAAGGTATATTACGGGCTTTACTGGATTAGACGGATACAAAGAAAAAACGGCTGCCGCACATTTTAGGATGCGGCAGCCGTTTCGCTTATTACGCGGGTTCGCCCAATTTTCCTTCCAAGTCGTGATTCGTCATCGCGCAGACGGTGGAGTCGGACCAGACGTTTTCCGCCGTTTCCACCATGTCGATGATGGTGTAGATCGGGAGGATGACGCCCATGAGGCCCAACGGCGCGCCCACAGAGGACATCAGCGACAGCGTCAGGAAGTAACAGCCCATCGGGACGCCGGCGTTGCCGATGGCGGCCAGCACCGAGATGACGACCCAGGAAAGCATGGTGCCCATCGACAGCTCGAAACCCGCATTCTGCATGACGAAGAGCGAAGTGACGAGGATAAAGGCCGCGCAGCCGTTCATGTTGATGGTGGTGCAGATTGGCAGCACGAAGCGGGAGACGGCGGGATTGACTTTGAGATTCTGCTCCGCCGAGGCCAGCGTGACCGGCAGGGTGCCCGCCGAGCTCTTCGTGAAGAGGGCGACGGCAAGCGCCGGAGACATCTGACGGAAGACGTGGATCGGATTCAGCCCCCGCGCCAGCAGGAACAGCGGCAGCACGATGAAGAACTGGATGGCGTTGCCGCCGAGGACGACGGCGACGTATTTGCTGAGAGCGCCGACGATGACGCCCGCCGCGATCTGCGCGGAAAGCTCCGCCGCGAACGCCATGATGCCCAGCGGCAGGATCCACAGCAGGCCGCGAATCATCGTGAAAAGAAGCTCCTGCGCACCGAGCAGCCCTTTCAGGAGCGTCGCGCGGTTTTCCGTCTTCGGCATGAAGGCGAGGCCGAGACCCGCCGCCGCCGCGATGAAGATGATCGAAAGCACGTTGCCGGACAGGAACGGCTGGAGCATGTTGTTCGGCACCACGGTCAGGAAGTGATTATAGTAGGAAAGGGAGCCCAGCTTCTCCAACGGCACGTCCGCCGCGCCGCGCCCGATGACCTCCGCGGGCAGGTTCCCCGGCGCGATCCAGATATACAGCGCGAGGCCCACGAAAGCCGCCGCGAAGGTGGTCAAAAGCGTATAGGTGACGGCGTGGGCGAAAATGCTCTTCGTGTTCTTGTCCGCGCCCAGCTCCGAGAGCGTGGTGATAACCGCCAGCGCTATGGTCGGCACGGCGATGAACTGGAAGAGACGCGTGAATACGGCGGCGATGAACGAGAAAAGCTCGTTGATCTGCGTGATTCCCATGCAGCCCAAAAAGCCGCCGATGACGAGCGCCGCGATCCAAAGCACGAGCTGCTTTCCCTGCCCGCGGGGACGATGCTCCTCGAGCACGGCGCGCGCCGTTTCGTCTACGTTCGTATTGGGGTTCCGATTGTCCACGGAAAATCATTCCTTCCTGTATCATATCGCGGAGCAAAATACCGCCCCGCACGAATACCATTGTAGCGATTTCCTCACCAATCGTCAATCATGGAAAAGAGCCCGGCGCAAATTCGCGTCGGGCTCTCATACAATACGCACTTACTTTTGCGCCGCTAATGCCCGGACGGCCGCCGGGCTGGTCTGCCGCAGCGCCTCTTCCGCCAAAAGCTGCGCTTTGGACAGCGCCGTCTTTCGGACGACGGCGCGAATCTTCGGCAGCATGGGAGGCGCCATGCTCAGCACGGTGACGCCGAGGCCTATGAGCAGCTTCGCCGCCAGCGGGTCCGCGGCCATCTCGCCGCAGACGGCGACGGGGATTCCCGCATGCTTCGCCGCGGACACGGTCAGCTTTATCATGCGCAGCGTCGCCGGATGAAACATGCCGTCGAGATAGGAGAGCGCGGCGTTCGTCCTGTCCGCCGCCAGCGTGTACTGGGCGAGGTCGTTGGTGCCGATGCTGAAAAAATCCGCGTGCTGCGCGAGAACGTCCGCCTGCACCACGGCGGCTGGGGTCTCGATCATGACGCCGACGGGAACTTTCGGCGCGGCTTCGTCGTCGCCGAACAGAGCGCGCCGTTCCGTTTCCAGCGCTTTTCGCACGTCCTCGATTTCCGAAAGTGAAACGATCATCGGCAAGAGCAGCGCGGCTTTCCCTTCCTTCGCCGCCCGCAGGACGGCGCGAAGCTGGGCCGAAAGCAGCTCCGGCCGGGAAAGGCTGATGCGGATCGCACGGAAGCCGAGGAAGGGATTCGCTTCTTTCGGCAACGCCAACGCCGGGATATCCTTATCCCCGCCCGCGTCGAGGGTGCGAATGACGCAGGGCTCTCCCCCGCAGGCTTTCACCGCGCGCCCGTAAACCTCCGCCTGCTCGTCCTCCGAGGGCAGCGCGTTCCGTCCGAGATAAAGGAACTCCGAACGGAAGAGCCCTACGCCCTCCGCGCCGTTCCTGACGGCGGCCTCCGCTTCCTCGGCGGAGCCCACGTTCGCCCGCAGGGTGATCGCCGTGCCGTCTGTCGTCGCGACGGCCCCCGCTTCCTCCAAAAGCCGCCGGGCTTCGGCCTGCTCTTCGTCGATCTTCCGCTGCGCTTCGCGGAGCTCTTCCTCCGAGGGATGGACGACGACGGTTCCACTTTCGCCGTCGATGATGGCCATTGCTCCGTCCGGCAGTCCCTCCGCACCCTGATAGCCCAGGAGCGCAGGAATGCCCCGCATACGAGCCAGGATCGCCGCGTGTCCCGACGGGCTGCCTCCGCTCTGGATGATGCCCGCCAGCCGGTCGCCGGGGAACCGGGCTATCAGCTCCGGCGAGATCTCGTCGCCGACAAGGATCAACGGCGAGCCGTCATCCGCCTCCACAGCTTCTTTCATGCCGAGCAGGATCCGCGCCAAGCTGCGCCCGACTTCGCGCTGATCGCCTGCGCGCTCTTGCAGCAGCATGGACGCCGCCATCCGTTCCTTCGCCGCAAGCACCGCCTCCGGCGCCGGCACGCCCTCCGCAATGATGCGCCCAACCTCCGCATGAAAGCCCTGCCCCTCCGCCATCATGCGATAACCTTCCAAGATGAGCTGCTGCCGCGTCTCCCCCGCGTCGGCGCAGGCGCGGGCCGTTTTCTCCATGCGCGCCGCAAAAGTCTTCACCGCCTCGCCGAAGCGCCGCGCTTCCTCCATCGGCGAGCCTTTTTTATAGGAAGCCAATTTTTCCTTCATATCGTCCGCCGTCTGCCGGATGCGGCCAATACGGAGACTCGACGAAACGACGGCGGGGGCTTTCTGCTCCGGCTCCTTCGGAGCGGCGGAAGGTTCCGCCCGCCACGTCTTCAGCATTTTCGTTCCTTCCCGCAGCACCGCTTCCACCAGCGACAGCGCCATATCCGCCTCGTCGCCCTCGGCGCGAACGGTCACTTCCTCGCCTTCCCGCAGCGCCAAAGCCAGCACCGCGTCGATATCGGCCGCGTCGGCGCTCTGCTCTCCGCGCCGTATTTCAGCACGCGCCGAAATCTTTTTCAACAGCTTCGCCATGACGCCCGCCGGGCTGATATGAATCCCGTTCGGACAGAGCACGCGAACCATTTTTTCTTTCATGACCGTTCCTCCTCGTGTGAACGCAAATTATAAACGTAAATTATATAGGATATTTTCGACAAAAAAACAAAATCCCCTCCCTGCGCCGCGATTTATCCCTGCAAGAAAACCGGTCCGCTGCAAGTGTGGACATTGGAAAATTCCCATGCTATAATACAGGTACTTATGGCGCGCGCGAAAGCGGGCGCGGATTTTTGCACGAATCTTCCGGCCGCACAGAAAAAGAGAAGCCGTGCGCAGCGAGATATTACTTATTTTCGTTTTTGACAGAGGCCGGACTTTTTCGCTTTGTTGAATGTATATAAATCGCTCCAAGTGTGGTGAATCAATTTGGGTTTTCTTGTCGCAGCCGTTGTCTTCATGGCGGTCAGCGTGCTGATTGTGCAGCGCGTCGCCCAGTATTTTGGGATTGCCGTCCATACCAACGCGCTTGTGCTTTGTGCCGTCGCGGCATTGATCGTGAATTTTTCCGCGATCCTCCTGTCCGCGTATCTGACCTTCAGCCATCTGATGATGCTGGTCATCCTGGTGCTTTTCTCGGCAATCCTCGTCACAGGAATAAACGAATACTTTTTGAGGCGTGACTATCTGCGCGCCCTGTTCGGGAAATCGAAAGGGCCGAAGCCGAAACCGATTCCCGTTTTGGAAGAAGAAGCGGCAGAAGCAGCCGAGGGCTCCGAAGAGCCGGAAGTCCCCGAGGAGGAACCGGAAGCGGCTCTCGAGGCGGAAGAAGCTCCGCCGGAAACCGGAGACCAACCGGACCAGGAAGTCCTTTGGGAAGTCGAGTTGCCGCCGGGCGTCGAGCCTCCGGAACAGGAGGCGGCTGCGGAAGCAGAACCGACCGCAGAAAGCCCGGAAGAGCCGAAACTCGAACCGGAACCTGTGCCCGAGGTACAGGAGCAAGAACCCGAACCCGAGCCTGTCGTCGAAGAGCCGACGCCGGAGCCCGAACCTATACT
>JAEERZ010000082.1 GCA_016286075.1 Selenomonadaceae bacterium | reverse complement strand
GGTGGATGAAAGGGAGCTTCAGCTTTGCTGGGATCTCGCCAAGAAGGGCGAAGGCTACCGCAAATTGCAGGAGATCGTGACCCAGTGGGTCAAGGAACGTTACCGTTTGCAGCGGCTCGATATGGAGGACACGGGGAACGCGGTCGACATTTTCGATATGCGGAAAATAGCGAAGCATGCCGTTTACCATCTGGAGGGAGTACGAGCCGACCTGTACCGCGCCTGCCGAGCCGTAAGGCAGGAGACGCCGCTGATCGAGGAACTGGGTGTGAAATACGGCGAGGAGGAAATCAAAGAAGCGCTGGCATGGCTTTGCGGGGAAAACCTGATGGTGCATATAGGGCACGAGTATCTATCGCTGGCGGTGGATATGCACGCGAGGAAGCAATGAATGGAGTGTGAAGATAAAGTGAGCGATTTGGAAATCAAGCATGTCATCAGTCCCGCTTGCGACGACGCCGAATACGTCCGCGAGGTGGCGGAGGCTAAGCGGGCTTTGGAGCTTTGGACTTTGGAGCCGGGGTTTCGGGATAAATTCCTGGCCGCGCCGGAGGAGACTTTGGCCGCCAACGGGCTCCACCATATCGACGTCCTTTCGGTGAAAATCCTCTGCGTCAATGAAATGGCGCTGGAATACAGCAAACGTCCGCCCGAGGAGCTTCCGCGGGTCGTGCGCCGTTACCGGGGCTTTATCCGGGAGAAGATCGAGGAACGGACCCGCATGGGACAGGAATATTGCGTGCCGGATCATCCCGCGTTCCGCGCCTGGCGTTCCCGCCAGCAAAACCGCTGCTGGTCGGAGTTCGGCTCGAGGAACAGCGCCCTGATCCATGTGCCGATGACTTTCGAGCTGGACCTCGGCTGCTCGGTGGGCTGCCCGTTCTGCGGCGTCATGGCGGGACGGCTCCAAAAGGTCAGCCGCTACGACGAGGACGCCGAGCTCTGGAAGGGAATCCTCTCCTTTGCGAAGGAGACCTTGGGCGGCGCGGCTGGGGAAGGCACCTGTTATTACGCCACCGAGCCGCTCGACAATCCGGATTACGAAAAGTTCACGGCCGACTTTTTCGAGATTCTCGGCCATGTTCCGCAGCTCACTACGGCGGCGTCGATGCGGAAGCCGGAGCGCACCCGGAAGTATCTTCTCGACGCGCTGAAAAAGGAGCGGCGCGTACACCGGTTCTCGGTGCTGAGCCTCGACATCCTGCACAAGATTTTCGAGACTTTCACGATCGAGGAGCTGCTCTGCGTCGAGCTGCTGCCCCAGTTCGCCGAGGCGCCGAGCAACAAATTCGCCAAGGCCGGGCGCGCGCGGGAGAGCAACCTGGAGCATGTGGAGGACGACGACGGCAATACCATCGCCTGCATCAGCGGCTTTATCGTCAATATCGCCGAACGCTCCGTCCGGCTGCTTACGCCCTGCGGCGCATCGAAAGAGCGCCCCACCGGGGAATACATCATTGCGAAGGAATTTTTCTCCGACCTTGACGATTTCAAGCGCGTTCTGACGTCCATGATCGACCGCTATATGGAGCCGGAGTTCTCGAAGGAAATGCCGCTGTATCTCCGCCCCGGCATTACTTTTGACGAGACGGAGGAGGGCGTCGAGTTCTGCCGCCCGAACAAGCTCCGGCTGAAATTCCGGGGCGCGGACGATCTTTCCCCGACGCTGTATCACGACGTGCTGAAAAAGCTCCGGGAGGGCGGCAAGACCGCCTACGACATCGCGGGCGAGCTGATGGAGGAACAGGACGCGTTTCCCGCCAATGTGTTTTTCATATTGAAAAAATTCGAACTGGCAGGGCTGTTCCTTGAGCCTTATGAACAATCATAACTTGTCCACAATCCTATCCACAGTCTGTGGACAAACTCAAAAAAACCGTTGGAGTTATCCACAACACGCGTGGGAAACTCGCAATTTTTCTTGCAAAATCAACCGTAATCTTTTATCCTAATAGAAGAATGTTTATAAAGAAAGGATGGATACCCGTGGCAGACAAAAAGCAGAATTCGTTGAAGTATGGCGAGGTCGTCTCCAAGTGCTGGGAAGACGAGGCGTATAGGAAGCGCTTTATCGAAGACCCGGAAACCGTCCTGACGGAAGCGGGCTTCGTGGTCGAGGAAGGCGTAACTTACAAGGTTATCGAACAGCCGAAGCTCATCAAGTATATGGTCATTCCCCACGACGACTCTAAGGAGGCCGTACAGGTCGTTGCCAAGGGCCTTCTGAACGCGGCGGAGAAGAAAGACGTCATCATCCCCGCGGGCGCGGAGCTCCGCATTATCCAGAACACCGAGGATATCCGTTATTTGATTCTCCCGATGTCGCCGAAATCCCTGACCCAGGCCGAGCTCAAGATGGTGGCGGGCGGCGATTACCTGAAAGTGTCGTCCAACGTGGTCGGCGCGACGAACGGCGCCCTGATTGCCGAAGGGGCCGCTGCAGTCGTTGAAGTGGAAGTTGCGTCCACCACGACCACATTCGAGTTCGAGGCCGAGGTCGGCGTCGGCGTCGTAGCTGTTGGCGTTATCGTTTTGATTTAAGAATAAGAAAGGAAGATATCTATGGCGGGCAAGAATCAAGATCTCATGAAGTACGGCGAAGTCATTTCCAAGTGCTGGGAGGACGAGGCCTACAAGAAGCGCTTCATCGAAGACCCGGAAAGCGTCATGGCCGAGGCGGGCATCACCGTCGAGGAGGGCGTGACCTACAAGGTCATCGAGCAGCCGAAGATGGTCAAATACATCGTGCTTCCCCACGAAAACGCGAAAGAGGGCGTGCAGGCCGTCGCCAAATCCCTGCTCGCTTTGGCGGAAGCAAAGAACGTCATCGTTCCCGAGGGCGCGGAGGCGCGTATCATCCAAAACACCGATGATACCCGCTATTTGATTCTCCCGGTTTCGCCGAAGACCCTGACGAAAACCGAGCTTTCCATGGCGGCGGGCGGCGACGCCGCAGCCGTTACCGTAGTCGGCCCGGTGGTGCAGGAAGCCACGGTGGCCATTGTCGCCGAAGGCGGCGTAATGGAAGTCGGCACTGTTTCCCCCTCGACCGTCACGGCAGTGGTTGGCCCGACCGTTCCGTATCTTCAGATCGTAGCCTGTTAGAAATAATATTTCCTGCATCGAGCAGATAAGAAAGACAGAAAGGCTGGTATCTATGGCAGACAAGAAACAGAATCCCGTGAAGTACGGAGAAGTTATCGCAAAGTGCTGGGAGGATGAAGCGTACAAGAAGCGCTTCATCGAAGACCCGGAGACTGTGCTCTCCGAGGCGGGATTCGTGGTCGAGGAAGGCGTGACTTACAAGGTCATTGAGCAGCCGAAGCTCGTCAAGTATATCGTGCTTCCCCACGCGAACGCAAAGGAAGGCGTGCAGACGATCGCCAAAGGTTTTCTGAACGCATCGGAAAATAAGGACGTCGTCATCCCGGAGGGCGCGGAAATCCGCATCATCCAAAACACCGAGGACATGCGCTACCTGATTCTTCCGGCATCGCCGAAGACTCTGACGGAAGCGGAACTCAAAATGGTCGCGGGCGGCGACAGCGTCAAGAACGCGACGAACGTCGTCAATGTCGGCGAGGTTGTCAACGTCACCGTCGAGGCGGAGGTCCACGCAACCACGACCACATATCTTGCAGAGGCAGAAGTCGCCGTTGCCGCGGTCCTGGTACTGATCTGATAAAAATCCAATAATCCCGGAAAGGAAGAATACCCAATGGCAGACAAAAAGCAGAATCCGTTGAAGTATGGAGAGGTCGTCGCGAAGTGCTGGGAAGACGAGGCGTACAAGAAGCGCTTTATCGAAGACCCGGAGAGCGTATTATCCGAAGCGGGCTTTGTGGTCGAAGAAGGCGTGACCTACAAGGTCATCGAGCAGCCGAAGCTCGTCAAGTATCTGGTCATTCCTCACGAGAACGCGAAGGACGCCATGCAAGCCCTTGCCAAGGGGCTTTTGAACCAGGCGGAGAAAAAGGACGTCATCATCCCCGAAGGCGTGGAAGTCCGCATTATCCAAAACACAGAGGATACGCGCTACATGATCCTTCCGGCGTCCCCGAAGACCCTGACCGCTGCCGAGCTGAAAATGGTCGCGGGCGGTGGCTCCGTTGCAGTAGATACATTCGAGGTAGCGGAAACGATGACTACCGTAGAAAGTCACGCCGAAATCGTGGTGGGAGCCGTCGAATTGCAGACGCTTGTCACGTCCACGACTGCCGGAGCGGAGATAGATGTAGTGGCGGTCGGCATCCTCTTTTTGATCTGATCGGCAAAGAATTCCCGCACCGACTGATGATGGTCACGGGCGGCGACAGCGTGAAGACAGCAGTCGAGGTGCAGACTGCTACCACCACCACGACCTACATGGCCGAAGCCGAGACCGGCGTCGCAGCGGTTTTAGTTTGATTCGTTGATAAGGCAGAGAAAAGAGTGGAGATGACAGAAAATAATCTCCGCTCTTTTTTAATGAAATTTTATCGTCGGGAAGGAATACAGGAGAAGTGTGGCGAATATTTTCTTGTTAAATATGAAATCTTTTGTCATGACAATGGAGGCAAATCCGTGGATGCGCAAAAATATCTGAAAATCGCCATTGTCGGCGTCATATGCATCGTGGTGTTCGTCGTGACCTACGGCATTTACATCAACGACGCCAGCCGCCGCCATATCGAAAAGATGGAAGCGGCCCAATATACGGTGCTGCCTGTGGCGCACGCCGCTTATCGGGACATCCACGCAATCGTCGAGGATGTGAACTTGACCGTGCGCGCGCCGTGGACCATCGACGTAACGGCACAGTACGAAGGCGTGCTGAACGAAGTACGCGTCTTGAAGAGCCAGCGGGTGGAAGAGGGAGCGGTCCTCGCCACGATGACCAACAACGACCTTCTGGCGCAGACCGCTTCGGCGGAAGCCGACATCGAGGCGGCCCGGGCGCAGTTCATCAACGCGGAGCAGACCGTAAGCCGCTATGAGTATTTGGTGGCGCACAACGCAATTTCCCTGCAGGAATACGACAGCGCCGTGGCCCAGCGGGACGCCGCCCGCGCCCAGATGGAAAGCCGCATAGCCAAGCGCGACCTGATGGAGTCCGAGCAGAGCAAGATGACAATCACAGCGCCGCGCACCGCGAACATCATTCAGGTCTACCGTGAGGCGGGCAGATACGTCCGCGCCGGAGAGCCCATTTTCATGTTGGCGGATATCCGGCAGCTGGGCGCACGCGCCGTACTGCCCCATGACCGGTTCATGCAGCTTCTGTCCGTCGGAGACCGATTCATTCTGGAAATCCAGCCCTATCGGCTGACACACAAGGCGTATCCCTTCGGCGAATCGTCAATTCCGAACACAAAGCTGAAACTCAACCAATTCTATATGTCCCTGCTCCAGGTCATCCCGGAAGCAAATGCCGACGCCGAATTGCACGAGGTGATATGGCAGGTGGAAAATCCCGCGGGCATTTTGGAACCGACCTATTACGGCGGCGTGAAGATCGCTTCGCTGGACACCGTGCGCAAACTGACGATTCCGCGTCAGAGCATCCACAAAGACGCGAAAACCGGGGAAAATTTTGTCTACACCCTTGACGAGGATTCCCGACTCGTGCGGAGGACGATAACATGCGGAATCGAAGGATACAACCTGATAGAAATCGTCTCCGGGCTGTCCGAGGGAGAGCCGGTGGTGGTGGCCGATCCGTCGGTCTACACCGAAGGCATGAAAGTAGGAGCGAAGGATTATGAGTTCTAACCAGATTTTCCAGCAAAAAGCGCTGGACAAACTGAAGCGGCCGGAAAAAGCCGGCGCCATTTTTTCCATCACGAGCTCGACAGGCTGGATCGCTTTGGCGGCTGTGGGCATCTCTCTGTTCTCGGTTCTCGTCTGGGCCTTTTTCGGCGTAATGGCGGAACAGGTGACCGGCTACGGCGTCATCACCGACGACAGCGGCGTCACCAACATTGCGCCCGTCAGCGGAGGGCGCATCTTGGAGATGCGCAACAAAGTCGGGGATACGGTGAAAAAAGGCGACGTGGTGGCAGTCATCGAGCAGACGGAGCTGGAGCAGCAGGTATATCTGAACGCGGAACAGGCGGTCACCGCCAGCAGCTACGAAGATATGCGGTCGCGCACGGCCCAGCTCGCTTCGGCCAAGGAAGAGCTTCAGCACCAAGGGCAAGTGATCAGTCCTTTCGACGGCGTCATCACGTCCCAGCGTATGCGCGAAGGGCAAATCGTGCAATCGGGCGCAGCGATTTACGACGTGGACGTAACGGAATCCCAGGACATGATCAGCGTCATTTTCGTGCCTGCGTTGACGGGCAACAAGCTGAAGCCCGGTTCCATGATCCAGATCTCCCCCGGAGCCATCGACTCGTCGCTGTACGGCTCTCTGGTCGGCAAGGTCATCGAGCTTTCGGCCTACCCGGTAACCAGCGACCGCGTGGTCTATTGGACGGGCAATAAGGAATTCGCGAACTGGATTATACAGAAATGCGGCGGTGCCATCATGGAGGTTCGCGTGGAGCTGACCCGCGACAACAACACGAAATCCGGCTATCTCTGGACGACGCTCTTCGGCCCGAACGAGAACGTCCAGGAGGGCATGACCTGCACCGCTACGGCCATCGTCGACCGGAAGTCCCCGTTCGCCTATGCGTTCGACAAGATGGGGCAATGGCTGAGGACGGACTGATATGGGCAGCAAATTGAAATCGCTTTGGGACCGCCTGCCGGATTTCGATTCCTTCATTTACGGCAGGAAACGCAAAAAGACCCCCGTCGTCCTGCAAATGGAGGCGGCGGAGTGCGGCGCGGCGTCCCTCGGCATTATCTTAGGCTATTACAAAAAATATATGCCGCTGGAACAGCTTCGGGAGCTTTGCGGCGTCAGCCGCAACGGCAGCAATGCGAGCAACGTGATGACGGCGGCGGAAACCCTCGGCATGAAAGCGGAGGGCTTTTCCTATGCGCCGGAAGAGCTGAAAAATCTAATCCCGCCGTTCATTATCCATTGGGAGTTCCATCATTTCCTCGTCTTCGAGGGCTACGACGAAAAGACCGGCGAGGTCTTCCTGAACGATCCGGCGGTGGGCCATCGCAGCGTTTCCTGGGATGAATTTGAAGAAAGCTTCACCGGCATCACGCTGATTCTGCGTCCCGACGAGGGCTTCGTGCAGGACGGCGAGCCGGAAAGCGTCTGGCTGACGCTGCTCTCCGATATCCTGGAGGACCGCCGCGCTCTCGCCTTCATTCTCGGCGTCGGCCTTTGCCTGTCCCTGGTCAATTTAGGCGTGCCGCTGATCTCCCAGACCTTCCTTGACGACGTGCTGACCTACAATCATCGGAATTGGCTCTTCGACATATTGCTGGCGCTTTTCATCGCTCTCGTGCTGACGCTGACGCTGAACTTCCTGCGCTCCTGGTGTCTGCTCCGATGGCAGGGACAAATGACGATACAGAATTCCTCATCGTTCCTCGCCTATGTGCTGAAACTTCCCGTCGCATTCTTCCAGACCCGTTACTCCGGCGAGATCGCGTCCCGCGTACAGTTCCATGAATCCATCGCGAACTTTGTCACGGGAAATCTCGCCACCACCGTGCTGGACATCGGGATCGCCGTATTCTATCTTTTCCTGCTGGTACTTTACAACGTAAAGCTGACCGTCATCGGCGTCGTCTTCACCGCGCTGAATATCTTTGTGACTTACGCCAGCTACCAATGGCTGAAGGAGCAGCGCATGAAGCTCATTCAGGAGCAGGGCAAACTTTACGGCATCAGCGTCTCGGGCATCTCCACCATCGAGACGCTGAAGGCCAACGGCAACGAGGACGATTTCTTCGTCAAATGGGCCGACGCCAACGCGCGCTTCCTGACCATGTCGCAAAAGCAGGAATATTACAGCCAGTTCATCAACTTCGTCCCGGCGGCGCTCAGCGGCGTCAACGGCGCCGTCGTCATGTCGGAGGGCGGCTTCTCGATCATGGACGGCCTGATGTCCGTCGGTATCTTCGTCGCGTTCCAAAATTTGATGTCCAATTTCCAGGCGCCGGTCAACCGCATCACCTCCATGTCCCAGGACATCCAGCAGGCCAGTTCCCAGATGATGAAGATCAACGACGTTTACCGCTACCCGCTGGACGAGGAAAAGGAGCTGACGCCGGAAGCGATGCAGAATCTGCCGCCAAAGCTCTCGGGACGGCTGGAGCTGAAGCTGGTGAATTTCGGCTATTCCCACACGCTGCCCACGCTGATCAAGAAGCTGAACCTGAAGCTGGAGCCGGGCCGTCGCGTCGCCATCGTCGGCAAGAGCGGCAGCGGCAAATCAACGCTGGCAAAGCTGGTGTCCGGCCTCTATCAGCCCTGGTCCGGCGAGATCCTCTTCGACGGCGTCTCGTCGAAGGATATTCCCCGGGAGGTCTTCGCCCAGTCCGTGGCGGTGGTCGAGCAGGAAATCTTCCTGCTGGAAGGGACGGTGGCCGAGAACATCGCGCTGTTCAACCCGAACATACCTCGAAAGGACATCATCCAGGCGGCAAAGGACGCCATGATCCATGAGGACATCTCGCTGATGCGCGGCGGTTACGACGCCATGCTCGAAGAGGGCGGCTACAACCTGTCCGGCGGCCAGCGCCAGCGCATAGAAATCGCGAGAGCATTGGCGGCGAACCCGTCGCTCCTGATTCTCGATGAAGCCACCAGCGCCCTTGACCCGATTACCGAGCAGGAGATCATGAAAAACGTGCGGCGGCGCGGCTGCGCCTGTTTCATCGTAGCCCACCGCCTCTC
>JAEERZ010000081.1 GCA_016286075.1 Selenomonadaceae bacterium | reverse complement strand
CGCCGCGTCAACACGCTTCCTGACCTCCTCCACGATATCGCAGGCGTCGAAGTCGGATCGGGACAGGTTCAAGGAATGGGGAACTATGTAAATTCCCTCCGCTTCCTTTGTCTTGATATCCTCAAGGATCTGCTCAAGCACATATAAATCCAGCCGATAGATCAGTCCCGCTTTCTCCAGGAACGGAATAAACGAAAGCGGAGGCATGAATCCCTTGACCGGATCGATCCATCGCGCCAGCGCTTCCTCGTCGCAAGCCCTGCCGCTTACCGCCCGGATGATCGGCTGGTAATAGACCTGAATCCATTTTTCCTCAAGGGCCTTGTCAAAATTCTCAAGGATGTACTGCTGTTTTTCGAGATCCTCCCGAAGGCTCTGATCAAAGAAATTGTAATTCGAGCCATAATTTCCTTTGATGGCGTCGCAAGCCATTTTTGCCCTGTCAAAGGCCGAACTGGCCGGAACGTCTTCGATGCGTGCGGGATAAATCCCGACGCAGACAGCAGGATTATTCGCATCCATCTCCTGCCATTCCTCAAACAGCCTGCCAAGCGTTTTCTCAAGGCCTGTTTCCGATGCGACCGCAGCGAAATGATCGGCCCCTATATGGCAGCAGCTTTCATTACGGAACATGCTGCTCAACAATTTGGCAAAGGAACGCAGAAGGCGGTCCCCGTCCGCGAAGCTGTATTTATGGTTATAGTGCTTCATCCCGATGAGATTGATATACAAAAGAGCAGGACTCTCTCCCGCCTCCAGCATGTCTTTTCTTGCACTCTCAGCCAGCTCAAAGAAATAGGTCATGCTGGGAAGCCCCGTCAAGTAGTCGTAACGGTTCTCTTTCAGGATACTGTCCCCGCGGAGCGCGTTGTTCATGAGGCGGTTGAGTTCCGAACCGCCGCCTTCCTTGTATTCTCCTTCTTCCATATACCAGACATGGGCAATAAAATCGTCCGTCCCGGTGATCTCGTGTTCGCCGACTGCATGGACGATCATGTAATCCTTGCGCCCGCGAATCCTTGTCCGATAGATTACGTCAAGCCTGCTGTCCCTGTCGGCGGCAAATTGTACGACAGCATTGCCAAGGCGCGCGACGTCGTCCGGATGCACATTCTTATACATATTGTAATCCATGTCATAATACGCCTTCGCGCAGTCCTTGTATCCAAACAGTTTGCAAAAACCGTCCGAAAGAACGAGGGCGACAACCTTCTTATTCAAATACTGAAAAACAGCAAACGGCTGCTTCATCCTTTCCAGGCACTCCCGCTGCTCTTTTGTGAATTCGTATTTTCCCATACGCAAAACGCCGCCCTTCTTGCCGACCCTCCGTCGATCCATACCGACAGAATCCGTTTACAGGGAAATCTCCATCTTGCCGTCATATTCCCGAAATCGTCAGTAATTTAATAATAATATAGAAATTCGCCATCGATTCTTTTTTTCCTGCATGATATATTTTCGGTTCCGGTACAAATCAAACCGCACGTCAGGGAACAGCCGAGCATCTAACGGGAAGATGCTCGACGGAGCAGAACATGCTATAATCATGGCAGACAGGACGAAGATTCCCATCGAAGACGTTCGATACATCGAAGGGAATTTGTTCTGATTCGGATTCCATTATTGTATGGAGGAAATATCGATGGTTGATTACGGATTAAAGAATAGAGTGGCGTTGGTCACAGGAGCGAACAACCCGCAGGGAATCGGAGCAACGACAGCGCTTGCTTTTGCCCGTGAAGGGGCGAAGGTGGCTTTGGTGTACAAGAAGGTGCTTAGGCCGTTTGATAAAAGCAAGACCGATAGAAATGGGACAGACAAATATTACGCGGCAAATGCGGGGAACGCGGATATCGTAGAAAACAGGCTCAAGGAAATGAACGCCGATTATATGGTTCTGGAAAACGACATTTCCAATGAGGATGCAGTAAAAGAAATCTATTCGGCAGTTATGGATCGATACGGAAGAATCGATATTCTAGTCAATAATGCGGCAGTCGATGATGAAAACGGTTTTGACACCATCGAAAAAATAACCGCAAACGTGATTGACAATACATTTGCAGTCAATGTTCGCGGAAGCATCTTGATGATAAGGGAATTCATCAAGCATCGAAGCGACTACGGCAGAATCATCAATATTTCCACGGATGCGTCACAGATTTTTGCAGGCCAGATTACGTATGGAGCGAGTAAAGCATCGATGGAAGCGCTAACCCGCAGTATTGCCCTTGAAGTGGGCAAGTATGGAATCACTGTGAATTGTGTTGCTCCCGGTCCGACGCAAACAGGATGGATCGATGATGTTTTGGAAAAAACAGTACTCCCGCTGATTCCCGTAGGAACATTGATGCAGCCGGAAGATATTGCCGAAACGATTTTGTTTTTGGCAAGCAAGCAGGCAAGAATGATTACAGGGCAAGTCATAAAAGTCTCCGGAGGACACGCCCTCTGATACAATGCTTGGATATGAGGAGAATTATATGATACGAAATGTAATCTTTGACATCGGGAATGTGCTGATGGATTTCCGGTGGATGGAATATATGCATTCCCTGTTTGGCGAGGACGAAGAAACCATAGCGGCTGTCAATCAGGCAATATGGCGCCACGGCACTTGGGTATCCATGGACGAGGGAGCGGACGAAACCACCGCCATTGAAAAAGCAGTCAACCTTGTCCCCACGCACGAGGCCGAGATCCGCAGAGCATTTACCCATGCGGGACAGGCCATGCACAAGCAAGACTATGCCATCCCGTGGATACAGGAACTCAAGCGCATGGGAAAGCGCGTGTTTTACCTTTCCAACTATTCGGCGTTCTCCATCAAGGCCAATCGAGACGTTCTGGATTTCCTGCCACATATGGACGGCGGCGTTTTCTCGTATCGAGTACACATAGCCAAACCAAATCCTGAAATATACCGCCTGCTGTGCGAGAAATTTAATCTGAACGCTGAAGAATGCCTTTTCACGGACGATATGCCGGACAATATTGCAGCGGCTCAAGAATGCGGTTTTCACACTGTGCTGTTTGAGGGCTACGAAAAATCGTATCCAGCAATCATGGAAGCAATACAAGCAAACGATGACGAGGAATGAGCTTTATGTGCGGACGCTATAGCGCAGATGACAAAGTTAACGACTGGATCGTAGAATACTGCAGCCTTTCGTCCGAGGGTGTCCTTCGTGTGGGCGACATCCGTCCGGGCGAGCGCGCCCCTGCCATCATCATAGGACATTCCAAGCCGCTCATCGTGCCGATGACTTGGGGCATACAAGGCAAAAGCGGCCTCATCATCAACGCGCGGAAAGAAACAATATGGGAAAAGCCGTCTTTCCGGCACTTGATCCAAAACCGGAGATGCCTGTTGCCCGCTTCCTGCTTCTACGAATGGGACAGCGAAAAACATAAGGCCACACTGTCCGGCAAGGATGACGAAATGCTTTTCTTGGCTGGCGTTTACCAAGCTGAGCCAGAAGGTGGACGGTTCGTCATCATCACCGCACCCGCCGACGAAACCGTGCGACCAATCCACGACAGGATGCCCGTGCGGATACCCGAGGCGCTGATAGACGAATGGCTCTCCAATGCAGAACGTGCAAAGGAGATTCTGGACTCGGCAACCGTTCCCCTTCGGCGGGAGCAGGCCGTGGAGCAGATGAGTTTATGGGAAGAATAAGAGGATTTCGCTTGAGCGTTTTACCGCATGTCCCGCAATATATCTTCCCGCTAAACCCGTCCCGGCCATTCGGATATCCCAACTCCCGCGGAATACGCTTTTCGCTTCCATCAAAAAGATGAAATACTATGACATGCGTCGGCGTTTCCCTCTGTTTTTACAGCTCTGAAAACATCGGCAAATACGTCAGGCACAGCCAACCTATGACCGTCACGGCGGCCACGTTCAGGGCCGTCAGCTTCAGGCCCTCCCGTATCTGCAGCCCCGCGTCGAGGCCGTAGGAAACAGGGATTGCCCTTGTGGACACCGGCAGGACGTAGGCGCAATTCACGGCCACGACCGTGATCAGGAGATACGGCACAGGGTTCAGCCCCGTCGCTTCCGCGATGCTGATCACCACCGGGAGCGCAATCGAGGCCGCCGCCGTGTTGCTGGAAAGCTCCGTCAGCAGGCAGCCGAAGGCGCTGAACAAGGCAATCATCGGAAGCCCGCCGGAGGGTTCGCTGGCGGCAATCATTTCCGCAAGGCGCTTGACCGCCCCCGTCCCGATCAGCATACGCCCCAGCGCCATGCCGCTGGCGAACAGGAACATCATGCCCCACATCACATGGCTTTGGGCGTAATTCCAGTCCAGCATCGCTCCGCCGTTTTCGTCCCGCAGAACGAAAACGAGGAGCCCCAACGACAGGAACACGTAGGCGGGCTTCATGCCGGGCAGCAGCGCCGCGTAAAGCGGGCGCAGGAACGCCAGCAGCGTCGCGAGCACAAAAAGCGCCAACGCAATCTTTTCCCCGCGCTTCCAGGTCCCGAATTCTTTATATAGGCCGCGAAAATATTCGACGGAGCCGGAAAGGTCAGAGGCAGTCCGGATCAGCCGCAGCAAAAAGGCGAGATTCAGCAGGAAAACCAGCGCGAGAATCGGCAAAAAGCGAATCACCCAATCCACATACATGAACTCGGCGCCGGTGAATTTCTCGATATAGGAAATCGCCACGAGATTCGCCGCGCCGCCGATGGGCGAGCCGAAGCCGCCGACGCCGCTGCCCCAGCCGATGGCAAGCAGGATCGGCGCGGCCGTTTTCGCGTCCGTCTCCCCGCCGCCCACGAATTTCAGCATGGCGGCCGCGACGGGACAGAGGATGGCCGCGACGACCACATTCGGCAGGAATACGGACAGCACCACCGACGCGCCGAGCCACGCGAAGATCTGCTGCTTCATCGAAGTACCGATGCCCGACAGCGCCTTGACCGCCACCCGCTTGTCGAGACCGGTGCGGCTCCATGTCAGGCAGATCAGGTCGGCGCCGAGCAGCAGCACGACGATCTCGGAAAAATATTGACTGATGACCTCGCCGTTCGGAATCAGCGTCAGTGCCGCGTTCACGGCGATAGGCAGCAGCGCCGTCACGGCAATCGCGACGGGACGCAGCGCCCACCAAAGCGCCATCCACGCCGCCATCCCCAACGCCCCCGCCGCAGCATCGCCGAAAGATTGCGCGGCGAAATATACGGCGACAAACGCCATCGGGCCGGATAAAAGTGCAGTTTGCTTTTTCATTGCCATCTCCCCGAATCATTATTTCTGCCGTCATTGTATCCGAGGCGATATCAGATTGCAAACTGTAAAAATCCGATATATAATACAGGCAAAAAACTGTGAGGAATGACGATGAATTTTTTGCCGATGCAGTATTACCTTGAAGTCGTGAAGGAAAAGAGCATCAGCCACGCGGCGGCGCAGCTCCATATTACGCAGCAGACTTTGAGCGCACATATCGCCGCCCTCGAAAAAGAATTGGGCTGCACGCTGTTCCGGCGGAAGCCGGACTTCGCGCTGACTTACGCCGGGCGCGTGTTTTACGAATACGCCCGTCGTTTTGATTCCCTGTACCGTTCCATGCGGCAGGAATTCGACGACATCTCCGGAAACGAGGCGGGCGAGCTTTCCGTCGGCGTCGCCCCGACACGCGGACGCTTCCTGCTGCCGCCGATCCTGTCCGCCTATCGTAAGCTGCGCCCGAATATCCGAGTCCGGCTGGTGGAGACCACAAACTCCGAGCTCGTTTCCCGGCTGCTCGACGGCGGGCTCGACCTGATATTCGCCAGCGTCAACGAAAATCATCCTCTGATTGCCTCGAAAAAAATATTCG
Organism: Selenomonadaceae bacterium; assembly: GCA_016286075.1. Lineage (GTDB taxonomy): Bacteria > Bacillota > Negativicutes > Selenomonadales > Selenomonadaceae > RUG12372. The sequence goes on along the minus strand of JAEERZ010000081.1, from coordinate 2,977 downwards.
AGGAAGAAATGCGCCTGTTAATCCCCGAATCCCTGCTGCCCCAAAAAGACCGCAGGCGGATAAAAAACGGCGACTTCGCCCCGCTGGCCGCCTGCCCTTTCCTGATGATGAACCGGCAGGAAGACATCAGCGGCGTCATCGGCAACGCCTTTTTTGACAGGTACGGCCTCGTGCCGAAAATCGCCGTGGCGTCGGGAAACATGGAAACTATCCTCGATTTATGCCTCGCGGGCGAAGGCGCCTGTTTCTGCTCAAAGGAACTGGCCGCGAAAATATTCGGCGGCAGGGACGATTCCCATCTGCTGCAAATCCCGCTGGGCGAAAGCTTCTCCATCCGTGCCGCATGGCTGAAAACGCCCTATATCCGAAAAGCGCTGCTGGATTTCGTGGAAGTGTGCGAAACGGCTGCGCCGTAACAAAAAGCTTCGGGAAACATTCGCGGTCTCCCGAAGCTTTTTCGTTCCTGATGCAATTATCCTCAGTGCCTGTGATGATCCCGGTGGAATCTCCTGTTGATTTCCCGCACGTTCCGTTCGTGCCGTTCCTGTTCTTTTCGCATCTCGCGCTGCATCTTGTGATGATGGTTGTGGAATCTCGCGCGGATATCATGCATTTTCCTCTCGTGCCGCTCATTCTCGGCATGCATGGCGCGGCGAAGCTCCGCCTCCCGATGATTGTTCCGCTCATGATGTTCGCGCCGGCTGTCCTGCACATGCCTCTCGTTCCGGCTGTGATGCTGGGCCGCCTCCACCGTCGCCGCAATCGGCGCCGCGTCGGGGAGAGCGACTCCCGCTATGTTCAGTGCCATCCAACCGCTGAAAGCCATATGATTAACGCCAAACTTGCTGTTATCCAGTACCACATCAAGGAACAGCCGAATATCGCCGTTACCTATTTCATTCCGGACGATAAAAAAGCCGGAGGCCGCTATACGACGGTCTCCGGCAATGTGAGGATGCTGGATGATACAGGTCATCAAATAATCATGGCTGACGGAACGAACATCCCTATTGATGATGTCAGGTTCATCGAGGGAAGCTTGTTCGACGCCTATGAGCAGTAGTTTGTGGGACTGATGTGCAACACAGAGGACATTATGAAAAAGGGGGCATCATTTCATCAAGAAGCTCTACTGCACTGCGGATCATATTCGGGCAAACTGTACGAAACAAATTCTTTTCAAGTATAACAGCCTTTTCCTCCGGTTTTGAAAGATCATACCCCAGCAGTTCTCTGCAAACAACACTCCCGTTCTTTTTGATAAATCTGTTCATGTACTCCTCTGCTATAGCATACGCTTTGGTTTTTGTATCAAGATCATCACTCTCAGAATGCCCATATAAAAGCCCTAACACCATAAGAGCACCTGATACTGCTCCGCACATCTCACCCTTCCTTGCTCCGCCGCCAAAATTGGTGGCCAGCTTAAGTGCAAGCTTTTCATCGATTCCTTGCTCTAAGGCATAAGCGGTGAATACACCTTGGGAACAGTTGAAATTGTGACTATAATACTCTACGGCTATTTCTGCGTGCCTGTTTTCCATAACTATTTACTCCTTGTTTTAACCTGGATTCCCAGATTAACATGACGAGGTTGGCAATGCCACTCCGAGAGTCTCATAAATCTCAGCCTGCTTGTTAAGAAGCTCACCTATCCTGAGTTTGTGGTTTTCATCTTCGAAACACTCAAGGACATCGAGCTTATCAAGCAGCTGCTGCATACTATAAGTTTTATACAGATCTGTCTCCTTCATCTTGTGATCAAGATAGGGAACCAATATAAGTGCTACAAATTCAGTGAATATCTTGCCATCGAGATTCTTCTCTGATTTCGCAAGAAGGCGTCTCATGTTGAGTCGGTCCTTGATGTTGCTGAAAGCCTTTTCAACGATGTCCTTCATGCGATACAGATGCGGTGCCGTAAACTCTTTGAAGCATACGCCATCTATTTACAGAATAAGCATAGGAGCATTAATTGTCAAGAATGTCTCTTTTCGACACTATACAACGATAACCCCGCTATCGTTACATTTTATGCACACACCCGCAGCCACCCTGCCGCCGTGTGGCCATCTTTCTCTGTTTTTCTTCGCCCCCAAATAAAAATGACCGCCAGAGATGGCGGTTTTTCTGCGCTTTCGCGGTATCGTTACCTTGTATCATAGTTGCGCTTCCGTTGTTCCCATGTCCTTGCGGCTGCAAGCAGTTCCGCAGAAGATGAACTCTCTTCTATTATCCTCTCTCATTTCTTCTTCATGATTGTCCGCTACCATAAAAATGACGAAAAAAGTGTTTGTTTGTCATCGGTTTTTCAAGGGCCTTATCTGAGTAGTAACACACGCCCCCTTTTACTACGATTTTACTACTTTTGCCTGCCTCAATATGCCGCGTTATGGCCTTATTCCGTCCAAATTGAGATATTTTTTCAATACAAGGCGGTCCGGGACAGGTCGGCATATCGCGGCATTTGACGGCATATTACGGCATTTCGGGACGGTGATTTTGATTGACGAAGATATTATTTGTTTGCCACGGCAATATTTGCAGATCGCCAATGTGTGAGTTCGTGATGAAAGATTTGGTGCGGCGCGCGGAGTTGGAAAACGAGATTTTCGTCGCGTCGGCGGCGTGCCGCCGGGACGAGATCGGCTCGGACACCTATCTCGGCACGCGGGAAAAGCTGGACGAGATGGGCATACCTTATACGAAGCGGCGTGCTGTGCAGATCACGAAAGCCGATTATGAGAACTATGATCTCATCGTCGGCATGGACGATGAAAATATGCGCGATTTGCAGCGCCTGTCGAACGGCGATCCCCAAAAGAAGCTCCATCTTTTGATGGAGTTTGCAGGAGAGCATCGGGGCGTGGCCGACCCGTGGTACACGGGAGATTTCGACGCGACGTTTCGCGACGTACAGCGCGGCTGCAGCGCGATATTGAGCGAACTGCAAAAAAGGAGGCGGGAACCATGAAAC
>JAEERZ010000080.1 GCA_016286075.1 Selenomonadaceae bacterium | reverse complement strand
CCTCGAAACGACCGGCAATGCCGATGTTCTCCTTCAAAAACAGCTTTATCTCTTCGGCAAGGGTGCGCAGCACCATGTCGCCGTATTCGCGTCCGTTCAAATCATTGATAAGATGGAACTGCTCGATATTCAAGACGACGGCGTCCATGTTTACGTCGGGGTAATCATGGAGGAAGCGTTTTGCGTATTCATAGAAGAACCCCCGATTGAACAGGCCCGTCAGATCGTCGGTTTCCGCCGCCGAAATGAGCGCTTGTCGTTCTTTCGCTTTTTTCCGCGTCTTCGCGCCGTACAGCAGCAAGGTGAGGATAATCGCGGCGATGGTGGCGGCGACGGCTACGAATGAAGCCACATTGTCCTGCACATACTCCGTGAAGCTGACTTTCTTGTCCTCGAAAGAATACGTCGTCAGCGACGAATACACCGACGTCTCTGGCACAAGATTGGCGATCTTGTTGAGAATGGAGTAGAGCTGGGGGTTGTCCCGCCGCAGGGCGAAGGAAAGATGCATATCCTCGCCGGTGGAAATCGTCGCCAGCTTGTATTTGCTGCACTGATCGGCAATGCGGTTGAACCTGTACAGGGAAATCAGGAAGCAGTCCGCCTCGCCGGAGGCTACCGCCTGCAGCCGGTCGTCCGGTTTGTCACAGAGCTTGACTTTCCATTCCGGGAAATATTTCTTCACGAAATTCTCATGATAGTGGTTTCCCTTCACATAAGCGACACTTTCGATTCCCTTCAGGGAATGTTTACGGCGGTCTTCTTTTCGCACCACTGCAAACATTTCCGTATGTATGGGCGGCGACGTTACCAAGACCTCCGACTTTTCGCCGTCGTAATCCGAGAAGTTGACCGGGAATACGCAGTCGATCTCTCCGTTCACCAGCGCTTTTAGCGCGGATTCCATGTCGGAAAACGGCACCGGGTCAAAAATCAGATTCGCGTTTTTCACACTGGCGGAGGCCATCTCAAGATAATCCTTCAATGCGCCCGTCAACTCTCCCGTTTTCGCGTCTTTTCCGCAATAGGGGAGATAATCGGCCCGATATCCCACCCGGACGACGCCGCGGAGCGCAAGCCAGTCGACTTCGGCGGGCGCGAAGTAGGCCCCGAAATCGCTGCTGTAAAAATATTTTTTATACATCTGCTGGTTGTAATACCGGTTCTCATCCTGAATCCGGCTCATGGCGGCGTCCAGTTCCTTCAATAGGTCGGACCGGTCTTTTCTCACTGCGAAGAAAAATGGGGAAGAGCCCACCTTGCAAAGGGGGATGGCCCTGTCTTTGCCGCTTCCCTTCTTGACGATATTGGTTCCCACGTACATATCCAGCTCGCCGCGGCTGAGCTTATCCAGCGAATCCTTTTCTCCGCCCGTCAGTTCCACGATTTCCACTTGGATGTCATGTTTCGCTGCCCAGTCAATGAAGAAATCCTTCTGCACGCTGTTTTTGTTTATGCCCACACGTTTCCCGTTGAAGGAAGCGTAGTCGTCTAAGCTGATTTTCGTATTGCGGCTGGAAACAAAGATGTAGTATTCCTCTTCGCCCATCGGCAGGGCGGAATACAGCATGTGCGGAGCCCGTTCTTCCTTATAGGAAACGTCGCTCAAAATGTCGATTTCGCCCCGTTGCAGCATTTGCAGCAGTTCCGGCCAGCTCGCGTTTACATATTCGTACTCCCAACCGGTATAGGCCGCAACCTTCTGCTGGTATTCATAGGCATAGCCGGACCGTTCGCCAAAGGAATCCGTCATATTGAAAGGCGACTCGAACCAGCCCACCCGTACGGTCTTTTTCCCCGGCTCTGCGGCAAAAGCGGACACGGAAACAAGGACTGTCAACAGTATGAGGGACAGCCCCAAAGAGATAATCCTTATTTTGTTTGCAAGAGAAGGCGTGCTTTTCATGGTCGGCCCCCTGTCGGACTCCGCTGATTGCGCGGAGAAGAGTGCAGTTTTCTTTCTGCTTGAATATAGCATATATTTGTTCATTTTTCAATTAAAAATAAAGGTTAAAAAAACTACTCTGTCGGGGATCGGCAACGAAGCTGGAGGGGGAGTGAGGAAACGCGGCTTTTCAAGGTAGCCGGTTTTCGCTTGTTCGAGGGTATTGAAATTTTTGGAGTAGGAAAGTAGGAAAGTAGGAAAGTTGGATTTTCCTACCACAGAAATTTGCGATGAGGTAAATTTTCGTTTCATTTATGAAAAAATCAAAATTGGATTTGTTTATTCTCAAAAATAGAGTTTCGGATTGACAAAATTCACTTTTTGGAATAAACTAAAAACGACAACGGAATAGGGGAAACGCTGATCTGCGTTTTCCTCGCGGAGACAGGTGTGAAAACCTAACAGGGAATCCGGAAAAAGCCGGAGCGGTCCCGCCGCTGTATGGGGAGCAATCGTCAAAATGCCACTGGAGCGCGAGCTTTGGGAAGGTGACGAAGTGCGATGAACCTAAGCCAGAAGACCTGCCTGTCTCACGATCGCCGTTAGCGCCCGAAACGATTGGGCGCTTGCACCTGCGAAAGACGGGGAGGGGATCTGGAGATTCAAGGGCGAACGTTTTGGCCTGGCTTTTCCGGCGCTTTTGCCGGAATTTTTAAGCGGCCTGAAAACGAGCCCCACTGCATTTGCCAGTCAATCTGCCCGCCTTTCGCGGACAGGTTTTTTTATTGTTAGCCGTTTTTATTGTGTTAAAGGAATCGAAAAGAAAGACATCGTGCGTATCGCGCCGGACAGATTTTCATAGGCGAGGCGGAGAAGCGAAGGCGTAGCCGGGGAGCTACGTCGAGCGCCGACAACGAAGCCTATGGGAATTTGGACAAGCGAGACGTGCGAGGGATTTCTTGGAGATTCCGAAGCGAAGGAGGGTTCTGATGGAAGAAACAAAGAAAGCTCCCGAGGGCGAGCTCGACCTGCAGGCAATCCTGAAGCAGGCGGAAAGCAAGACGGACTTCCCTGAAGTACCGCTGGACGAGTTCACGCCGCCGACGGACGAGGAATGGAAGGTGGCCTGCGAGGCGCTCCTGAAAGGCGCGCCCTTTGACAAGGTCATGTTCACCAAGACTTACGAGGGAATTACCTTCGAGCCGATGTACACCCGCAAGCACACGGAAGATATCCTGCCGAAGAATTCGTTCCCCGGCATGGGCGACTATCTGCGCGGCGCGAACGTCAGCGGGTATGTCAAGAAGCCTTGGGGCGTCGCGCAGTCCTGCGATGAGACGCTGCCGAAGGAAAACAACGAGCTTTTGAAGTTCGAAGTTGAGAAGGGCTCCACGGTTTACAATATCCGCCTCGACGCGGCGACGCTCCAGAACGTCGACGCGAAGGACGCGGAGAAGGTCGGCGACGACGGCACCAGCATCACGACGCTGGACGATATGCATGTGACGCTGGACGGCCTGAAACTCAATGAATATCCGCTTTACATCTATGGCGGCGCGTCGGCTCTGCCGATGGTCGCGATGGTCGCCGGCACGATGAAGGCTTCCGGCCAGAAGACGGCGGATTTGAAGGGCTTTATCGGTGCGAACCCGATCGGACAGCTCGTTCGCAAGGGCAAGGGTATCGCTCCGCTGAAGCAGCTTTATGACGAGATGGCCGAGACGGCGAAATGGGCGCTGAAGAACGCTCCGGGGCTCCGCACGGTCATGGTCCGCGACGACGTATTCAGCCGCGGCGGCGCCAACGACGTACAGGACACTGCTTATATCATCGCGATTGCGGTCGAGTATCTGCGCGCGTTGATGGAGCGCGGCCTCACCATCAAGGAAGCCGCGAGCCAGATCATGTTCGGCGTTTCGATGGGCGCGAACTTCTTCATGCAGATTGCGAAACTGCGTGCGGCGCGTCCGATCTGGGCGAACATCATCAAGGCCTTCGGCGGCGACGAGGAGGACGGCGCGATGCATGTGCACGGGCGTCCGGCGCTGTTCTTCAAGACCGTGTTCGACCCGTATGTCAATATGCTCCGCAACACGACGGAAATCTTCTCCGGCGTCGTCGGCGGCATCGATTCCTATGAGAGCTCCGTTTTCGACGAGCCGATCCGCAAGGGCGACGTGTTCTCGCGTCGTATCGCCCGCAACATGCAGATCATGCTGCAGGACGAGTTCGGCTTGACGCAGCCGATCGACCCCTCCGGCGGGTCCTGGGCTGTCGAGTCGCTGACGAAGCAGATGAAAGAGAAAATCTGGGCGGAATTCCAGGCGATCGAGGCCAAGGGCGGCATCGTCAAGGCTCTCGTCGAAGGATATCCGCAGGCGGAGATCGAGAAGACGCTGGAAGCGCGATTCAAGGCTCTTGAGCTTCGCAAAGACCGTATCGTCGGCAGCAACATGTATCCGAACATGACGGAAGAGCTGCTCGACCGCCGCGAGGAAGACCATGCGGCGCTGAAGAAGCAGCGTGTAGCCGACATCGAGGCCTATCTGAAGGATATCGACGAGAAGCATAAGGCAGAGTCGCTGAGCAAGCTGGCGAAAGCCGGCGAGGGCGCAGTGGTCGATGCCGCGATCGAGGCTGCGCAGGCCGGCGCGACAATTGCCGAGATTCGCAAGGCCCTGAACAAGGGCGGCGAGTCGGAGAGCGTCAAGGTCATCGAGCCGCATCGCTGGAGCGAGCGCTACGAAGACCTCCGCATGGCGACGGAGAAATACAAGAAGGAACACAACGGCGACAACGTCAAGGTGTTCCTCGCGAATATGGGCCCGATTCCGCAGCACAAGGCTCGCGCCGATTTCTCGACGAGCTTCCTGCAGGTCGGCGAGTTCCAGGTGGAGCTGAACAACGGCTTCAAGACGACGGACGAGGCCGCCGAGGCCGCGAAGGCGTCCGGCGCCGACGTCGCGGTCATCTGCTCGACGGATAAGACCTATCCCGAGATCGTTCCGGATCTCGCGCCGAAACTCAAGAAAGCGTTGCCGAACGCGACGATTTATTTGGCTGGCGCGGCTCCGAAAGACCTCGAGCCGGTTTATAAAGAAGCGGGCGTTGACGATTTCATTTCGGTCAAGGCGAACTGCTACCAGATCCTGCGGTTCCTGCAGAAGAAGAAAGGGATGATTGATTGATGGCGTTTCAGAATCCTGATTTCACGAAGCTTTCCCTCGACGATGCGCCTGCCCGTGATGAAAAGGCATGGAAGAAGCAGCTTGAGGCGGAAGTGGGCAAGAAGTACGACGACATCGTGAACACCACGATGGAGCATGTCAAGGTCCGTTCGTTCTATACTCATGACGAGTACGACCACATGCACCATCTCGATTTCGCCAGCGGTATCCCGCCCTGCCTGCGCGGCCCGTACTCGACGATGTACGTGTTCCGTCCGTGGACGGTCCGTCAGTACGCGGGTTTCTCCACCGCTGAGGAGTCCAACGCGTTCTATCGCCGCAATCTGGCCGCCGGTCAGAAAGGTCTTTCCATCGCGTTCGACCTGCCGACCCACCGCGGCTACGACGCCGACAATCCGCGCGTCTTTGGCGACGTCGGTAAGGCAGGCGTTTCCGTCTGCTCGATGCTCGATATGAACATCCTGTTCAGCGGCATCCCGCTCGACCAGATGTCCGTTTCGATGACGATGAACGGAGCCGTGCTGCCGATCCTTTCGTTCTTCATCCAGTCCGGTATCGAGCAGGGCGTCGACAAGGCGATCATGGCCGGCACGATCCAGAACGATATCCTCAAAGAGTTCATGGTGCGCAACACCTACATTTATCCGCCGGATATGTCCATGCGCATCATCGGCGATATTTTCGAGTACACCACGAACTACATGCCGAAGTTCAACAGCATCTCGATTTCCGGCTACCACATGCAGGAAGCGGGCGCTCCGGCGGACATCGAGCTCGGCTACACGCTGGCCGACGGTCTCGAGTATATCCGCACCGGTATCAAGGCCGGCCTGAAGGTCGACGCCTTTGCGAAGCGTCTGTCCTTCTTCTGGGCCATCGGCAAGAACTACTTCATGGAAATCGCGAAGATGCGCGCAGCCCGCGTGCTCTGGGCGAAGATCGTCAAGCAGATGGGCGGCACCAACGACAAGTCGATGGCGCTCCGTACCCACAGCCAGACGTCCGGTTGGTCCCTCACCGCGCAGGATCCGTTCAACAACGTGGCCCGCACGGCGATGGAAGCTATGGGAGCGGCCCTCGGCCACACCCAGTCGCTGCACACGAACGCTCTCGACGAGGCCATCGCTCTGCCGACGGACTTCTCGGCGCGTATCGCCCGCAACACGCAGCTTTACATCCAGGACGAGACCAGCGTCTGCAAGATTATCGATCCGTGGGGCGGCTCCTACTACGTCGAGGCCCTCACCAACGAGATCATTCGCCGCGCCTGGGCGCATATCCAGGAAGTCGAGGCTCTCGGCGGTATGGCGAAAGCTATCCCGACGGGCCTGCCGAAGATGCGTATCGAGGAGGCCGCCGCGCGCCGTCAGGCTCGTATCGACTCCAACAACGAGGCGATCATCGGCCTGAACAAGTATCGTCTGGACAAGGAAGATCCGCTGGAAATCCTGGCCATCGACAACACGGCAGTGCGCAACGCGCAGGTCGAGCGTCTCGAGAAACTGCGCCGCGAGCGCAACGAGGACGACGTCCGCGCCGCTCTGGAGCACATCACGAAGGCCGCCGAGGACCGCAAGAACGGCAACCTGCTGGAATGCGCCGTCGAGGCTGCCCGCGTGCGCTGCTCGCTGGGTGAGATTTCCGACGCCGTCGAGAAAGTGTCGGGCCGCTATCAGGCGGTTATCCACACGATTTCCGGCGTTTACTCCTCCGAGTTCACCGACAAGACCGCGCTGGACAAGGCGCGCGCCCTTGCCGATCAGTTCGAGAACATCACCGGACGTCGCCCGCGTATCTTCGTCGCGAAGATGGGGCAGGACGGCCACGACCGCGGGCAGAAGGTTATCGCTTCTTCCTTCGCGGATATGGGCTGGACCGTCGACGTCGGGCCGCTGTTCCAGACGCCGGAAGAGACCGCGCAGGACGCGGTGGACAACGACGTCGATATGGTCGGCTTCAGCTCGCTGGCTGCCGGTCATAACACGCTGCTTCCCGAGCTCGTTCAGGAGCTCAAGAAGCGCGGCCGTGAGGATATTCTCGTCGCCATCGGCGGCGTCATTCCGGTTCAGGACTACGACCACCTCTACGAAGGCGGCGCAGTCGCGATCTTCGCGCCGGGCACCAACATCCCGGAGGCTGGCATCACGCTCCTGAACATCCTTATCAAGCGCGCGAAAGAAGAAGCTGCGGCGGAGGGCTGAGATTATGCCCGAGTATACGACCTCAAAACCGGAGTGGGCGCCCGAGGAAAACGACGATAAATTCGCATGCGGCGTAATGAGCGGCATCGAAGGCATCACCGACACGACGATCGGCAATGTGAATCCCGCCATCAAAAGCGGGGCGCTGAAGCCGAAGCGTCGGAAGGAGCCCACGGTTGACGAATACGTGGCAGGAATCGGAAGCGGCGACCGGGTCATGCTCTCGCGGGCGATTACGCTGATCGAGAGCAACAACCCCTCGCATTTTCCGAGAGCCCAGCGCGTACTTCAGGGACTGCTCCCGAAGACGGGAAAGGCGCTCCGAGTCGGTATCACCGGCGTTCCGGGCGCCGGCAAAAGCACGCTGATCGAGGCGTTCGGAAATATGCTCTGCGATATGGGTCACCGTGTCGCGGTGCTTGCGGTAGACCCGACCAGCTCCGTCACGCGGGGCTCGATACTCGGCGACAAAACCCGTATGGGAACCCTGTCGAGAAGGCCGGAGGTATTTATCCGGCCCTCCCCGGCGGGGGGAATGCTCGGCGGCGTCGCGAGGAAGAGCCGCGAGACGATGCTGCTCTGCGAGGCTGCGGGCTATGATGTGATCCTCGTCGAGACGGTGGGCGTCGGCCAGTCCGAAACCACGGTGCGCTCGATGGTCGATTTCTTCATGCTCGTGGTACTCACGGGCGCGGGCGACGATCTTCAGGGAATCAAGAAAGGCATCATGGAGCTTGCGGACGCCATCGTGGTCAACAAGGCGGACGGCGACAACTATGTCAAGGCCAAGGTCACGCGCGGCGAGTATGAGCGCATGATCGAATTCATCCGTCCGGCCACCGAAGGCTGGCAGACCCACGCTTATCTTGCTTCCGCGCTGAAAAAGACGGGGCTCAAGGAACTTTGGGACATCATTCGCGCTTTCGAGAAAGTAACGCATGATTCCGGAGTGTTCCAGCGCCGTCGTGAGGAGCAGCTCCTCGATTGGGTGCACAGCATGGTCGACGAGCATCTGCACAACCTGTTCTTCGACGATCCCGTGATTCAGGGGCGTATGCCCGAGATCAAGGAAGCCGTCCTGAAGGGCGTCATTTCGCCGACGCAGGCAGTGGCAGAGCTGATCAATATGTTTGATATTGAACGGGCGGCCAAGCGCCACGTCGATCTGCTCCATCCGGAGACACAGAAATAATCAAAAACAGCGTCGCCAATGGCGGCGCTGTTTTTTGAAAAGGAGGGGAGGTTTGTATGTACACGAAAAAAATCTACTTCGCGGGTGGGAGCTTCCATGAGCTTCAGGAGGTATTCTCCAGAGTGCAGGGCGTCGTGGACACGACGGCGGGATATATCAATGCCGAGGTCGAGGCGCCGCAGTATGAGGATGTGATCCGAGGCCAAACCGGAGCGGCAATGGGCGTCGAGGTGAGCTTTGACCCGAAAAAAGTCGACCTCTCGATGCTGATGGACATCCTGTTCACTGTGATCAATCCGTATATCAAGGATCGACAGGGAAAATGCGAAGGGCCGATGTATCGGAGCGGCGTTTACTACGCTTCGGCAGAGGACGCGCCGATTGTGGATTACCATATGAACTTCATCCGCAACCGCAAAAAAGTCCCCGCCGTTACCAATGCGGCGCTGACTGTCAACGATCCGAACCACGATCCGAACGGCCCGAGACAGTGCTACGCGGAGGCCATGCGGCTGAAAAGCTTCCATCCG
>JAEERZ010000079.1 GCA_016286075.1 Selenomonadaceae bacterium | reverse complement strand
CCGCATCGGCGATACGGACGACTGGAGCCGCATTCTTTCCCTCGGTGAGCAGCAGCGCATCGCCTTCGCCCGCGTCATTTTGACGCGCCCCGACTGGATTTTCCTCGACGAGGCCACCAGCGCCCTCGATGAGGCGCGGGAAGCGCGGCTTTACGATCTTTTGCGGAGCGAACTGCCGAACGCGGGCATCGTCAGCGTCGGCCACCGTTCCACGCTCTTTGCGCGTCACGACAGCGAGCTGTCGCTGGCAAGCGGGGAAGCAGAACTGCGCCCGATACCTGCGGTGTAAAAGGAAACAAAAAACGGGAACCGCGAAAACGGTTCCCGTAATTTTTTATGGAGCGGGCAAGCGGAATCGAACCGCCCTCTAAAGCTTGGGAAGCTTTCATTCTACCGATGAACTATGCCCGCGTCGACTTCCACAGTGTATCACAAATCCCGCGCAGGGGCAAGAGATTTTTGCCTTCCGGCTACGCCGAGCGTTTCTCCGTCAGGGGCTCGATTTCCGGCTGGGCGCCCTCGGTGATGCATTCCTTGGTGACGATGACGCGGCGGGATTCTTCGCTGCGCGGAATGTCGAACATCACGTCGAGCATCACGTCCTCGATGATGCCTTTGAGGCTTCTCGCGCCGGTCTTGCGCTCGATGGCTTTTTTCGCCACGGCCCGCAGGGCGTCTTCTTCAAAGGAAAGCTCCACGCCGTCCATTTCCATGAGCTTTTCGTACTGGCGCACGGGGGCGTTGACCGGTTCGGTCAGGATGCGGAGCAGCGCGTCCTCGTCCAGCGTCTCCAGCGTGCAGATGACCGGCAGACGGCCGATGATTTCGGGAATGATGCCGTATTTCATCAAATCCTCCGGGTTGACCTGGTGGATCAGCTCGTCGAATTTCGGCTTGTCGTTCTCGCCCTCGACCTTCGCGCCGAAGCCGATGCTTGCGTCGGACTTTTGCAGCCGCTTCGCGATGATCTTGTCGATGCCGACGAAGGCGCCGCCGACGATGAACAGGATGTTCTTCGTGTCGACTTTGATGGTCGGGGCTTCCGGGTGCTTGCGCTGGCCCCGGGCGGTGAACTCCACGACGCTGCCCTCCAGCATTTTCAGGAGCGCCTGCTGGACGCCCTCGTGGCCGGGGTCGGCGGTGATGGAATTGTTTTCGCCGGATTTCCGCGCGATCTTGTCGAACTCGTCAAGGTAGATGATGCCGTGCTCCGTGCGCTCGATGTCCTTGTCCGCGGCGTAATAGAGGTTGCGGACGGCGACTTCCACGTCCGCGCCGACAAAACCGGCCTCGGTGAGGCTCGACGCGTCGGTCACGGCAAAGGGGATGTCGAGGAGCGTGGAGAGATGGGAAAGCAGCGCCGTCTTGCCGCAGCCCGACGGGCCCAGCATGATGACGTTGGATTTCTCGATGGAGGGGTCGTTCTTGTGGTCGAAGCCGTACTTCATGCGCTTGTAATGGTTGTAAACGGCTACGGACAGGATCTTCTTCGCCCGCTCCTGCTCGATGATATACTGGTCCAGATATTCCTTGATGATGTGGGGCTTGTTCTTTTTCAGGATCGCGCCCAGCGAGGCGGCGAAATTCTTTTTGCTGGTGGTGGCCTTGTTGGTGTCGTGATCCTCGATGAAATGATAGATGTCCCCGATGCAGTTCTTGCAAATGGCGAACCCGGTCTGCGGGTCGAGAATCGGCATGTCGTACTGGTCGCGTATCGTTACGAGCCGCTTGCAGAAACTGCAAACGTGCTGCATCGGCGAGTTTTTAGCCATGATGTATTCCTCCGTTGTGAATCAGTCGTTCGTCGTTTGATGGTTTCCTTTCTATTATAGATGCTAAAATAAATTTTTCAAGACGGGGCGGCGTTTTTCTTTTGTTTCCTTTGGCGTTTTTCGGAGGGCTTGCGCGGCATTTTGCTTTGTGCTATAATGTCCGCGGAATTGACGGAGCGCCGTCTTTTCTTCGGCACTGTTCCCCCTATGCGGGGACAGGGGAGAATGTGGGGACGCATTCTCTTGACCAAGCGGGCGCAAAGGCCGCTTGTATCTTGTTCCTTTGAATAGGGAGAAAAGTGAGGTGTAAAGCATGAAAGAGGGTATTCATCCCAAGTATTTCGAAGCGACCGTGACTTGCGGCTGCGGCAACAAGTTCACGACGGGCTCGACGAAAGAGGAGCTTCGCGTCGACGTCTGCTCGAAGTGCCATCCGTTCTTCACGGGGCGTCTGCGCGGTCAGGCCAAGGGCGGCCGTATCGAGCGCTTCAAGCAGCGTTACAAGAAAGACTAAAAGCAAGGGGCAGGGCAGAACGCCCTGCCCTTTGTTTCATTATTTCGAGATTTTACAGAAAAGGGAGGCGAAGCGGTTGAGCGAAAAGACACCTTTGACCGTCGGCGGGCAGGCGGTGCTCGAGGGCGTGATGATGCGCAATGCGGGCAAAGTGGCAACGGCGGTGCGCGTTGCGGACGGGCATATCGAGACGGAAGTCAGAGACGTGAACTCCATCGCGGACCGCTTCCCGATTTTGAAGAAGCCGTTTTTGCGCGGCGTAGTGGCGCTGGGCGAGTCGCTGATGCTGGGGCTGCGTTCGCTGTCCTATTCCGCGAAGATGGCGGGGGAGGAGGACGAGCAGCTTTCCGACGGGGAGCTGGCCGGGACGATGGCGATTGCCTTCGCGCTGGCGGCGGTGCTGTTCGTGGCAATCCCGACCTGGGCGACGCGGTTTTTCCACACGATCTTTGAGTCGCCGGTGGCGCTGAATCTGGCGGAGGGCGGATTGCGCCTTGCGATTTTCCTCGCCTATCTCTTGGCGATTTCGCGCATGGAGGGCATCTATCGCGTGTTCCAGTATCACGGCGCCGAGCACAAGACGATTCACGCGTACGAGAGCGGCGGCCCGCTGACCGTGGAGCGCGTGCAGGCGTGCTCGCGGTTTCACCCGCGCTGCGGCACGTCCTTCCTATTGATTGTCATGCTGGTCAGCATTTTCGTATTCGCGTTCCTCGGCTGGCCCGACCTTTTGACCCGGGTGGTGAGCCGCGTCGCGCTGCTTCCGGTAGTGGCGGGTATTTCCTATGAGTTCATCCGCCTCGCGGCGCGCTCGAAAAATTCCGTCGTGCGGCTTTTGACGTTGCCGGGGCTCTGGCTCCAGCGGCTGACGACGAATCCGCCGGAGGACGAGATGGTGGAAGTGGCCATCGCGTCGTTGGCGGCGGTGCTGCCGGAGGAAGAAAAGGGGCGAATGGGCCTTCCCACGGAGCCGGAAAAAACGGAGCCGGCCGTCGAGGAAACGGCAGCGATCGCGGCAAGTTAGCGACGGACGGTCCTGTTATTTCGCGATGAAAAAAGTTGAGGTAAGAAAGTAGGAAAGTAGGATTTTCCTACTTTCCTACCTCAAAAATTTTGAGTATGAGGTGCGAAGGTGCTGGAACGGCTTTTGGCGATAGAGGATCATTATCGCGAACTGGAATCCATGCTCGGCGATCCCGAACTGCTGGCGGACGTGGAGCGATGGCAAAAGATGAACCGGGAGCTTTCGCAGCTTTCCCCGATTGTGGAAAAGGTGCGCGATTATCGGCGCGTGACGAAGGAGATCGAGGACGACGAGGCAGTGCTGGCGGATTCCGACGACGCGGAGCTGAAGTCGCTGGCCGCCGAAGAGCTTTCCGGACTCCGGGAGGAAAAAGCGGCGCTGGAAAAAGAGTTTCCGATCTTGCTCCTGCCGAAAGACCCGAACGACGACAAGAGCGTGATCGTCGAGATTCGCGGCGGCGTCGGCGGCGAGGAGGCCGCGCTTTTCGCGGGCGACCTTTTCCGCATGTACACGCGCTATGCCGAAAAGCAAGGATGGCGCGTCTCGATTATAGATTCCAGCCCGACGGAGCTCGGCGGATTCAAGGAAATCTCGTTTTCCGTGGACGGCGCGGGCGCTTTCAGCCGTTTGAAATACGAGCGCGGCACCCATCGCGTGCAGCGCGTTCCGGCCACGGAGTCCCAAGGGCGGATTCACACGTCGGCGGTGACGGTGGCTGTGCTGCCGGAGGCCGACGATGTAGAAGTGGATATGAAAGCCGAGGATTTGAAAATCGACACATACCGGGCCGGCGGCGCCGGCGGGCAGTACGTAAACAAGACCGAGTCGGCCATTCGCATTACCCATTTGCCGACGGGTATCGTGGTTCAATGCCAGGATGAGAAATCCCAGTTGAAAAACAAGGAAAAAGCCATGCGCGTGCTTCGGGCGCGGATTTTGGAGCAGGCGCAGGAGCAACAGGCGGCGGAGGAAGCGGCGGACCGCAAGAGCCAGATCGGTTCCGGCGACCGCAGCGAGCGCATTCGCACCTATAATTTCCCCCAGGGGCGCGTCACCGACCACCGAATCGGGCTGACGCTGCACAAGCTGGAAGCGGTGCTTTCCGGCGGGTTGGACGAGCTTCTCGACGCGCTGATTACGGCGGACAGGGCGGAGAAATTGAAACAAACGCAATCATAAGGACGGGATGAAATGGCGGACGGGCAGGTCTGGACCATCGGGTCGATATTGAAATGGAGCGAGCAGTACTTCGGCAGTCACGGCGCGGAAACGCCGAGGCTCGACGCCGAAGTGCTGCTTTCGTATCTTTTGGGACAGCAACGGATATTTCTTTACGTCCATTTCGACCAGCCGCTGACCGCCGAAGAGCTGGCTCGTTATCGGGAAATGGTGAAGCGCCGGGCGGCGGGGGAGCCGGTGGCCTATATCTGCGGAGAGAAGGAATTCATGGGGCTGGCCTTCAAAGTCACGCCTGCCGTGCTGGTGCCCCAGCCGGATACGGAAACATTGGTGGGAGCGGCCATTGAGCGCTTGAAGGGAAAGGGTGCGCTGCGGATTGCCGACGTCTGCACGGGCAGCGGCGCCATTGCGCTGGCGCTGGCCCATTATCTTCCGGAGTCGTCCATCATAGCGACGGAGATTTCGACGGAAGCCCTTTTGATTGCGAAAGGAAACGCCGAAAGCCTCGGCCTCTCGGAGCGCGTGGTTTTTTGCGAGGGCGATTTGCTCGCGCCATTGTCGGGCGAAACCTTTGACGCAATCGTGTCGAATCCGCCGTATATCCCCAGTGCAGAAATCGCGGGGCTGCCCCGGGAGGTGCGGGCCGAGCCGAAGATCGCCCTCGATGGCGGCGCGGACGGTCTCGATTTTTACCGCCGCCTCGTCAGTGAAAGCGCGGCGTTTTTGAAGGACGGCGGCTTCCTTGCGGTGGAGTGCGGCGAAACCCAGGCGGGGTCGATTGTGGAAATGGCAAAAGGCGGCGGCTTCGGCAGGATGGAGATTGTGCGCGATTTGGCGGATAAAGAGCGGGTCGTCGTATTGTGGAAGGCATGAAGAAATTGCGGACGAGAATCGAAAAAATATCCAATATAAAAAGCGCCTCGGCGATTTTTGATGAGGCGGGCGCGATCATCCGCGAGGGCAGTCTCGTGGCGTTTCCCACGGAAACGGTTTACGGCCTCGGGGCCAACGGTCTTGACGCGGACGCCTGCGCGAAGATTTACGAGGCCAAGGGGCGCCCTTCGGATAATCCGCTGATTCTTCACGTCGCCGACCGGGCCATGATTGACCGCGCGGCGACGGTCACGGAAATGGCGGAGCGGGTGCTGGCGGCATTCGCTCCCGGCCCCGTCACGGTGATCTTGCCGAAACGGGACGAGGTTCCGCCGAGGGTGACAGGCGGATTGTCTACGGTGGGAATCCGTATGCCGGACAGCGATATTGCTCGGGCTTTGATCCGGGCGGCGGGCGTTCCGATCGCCGCGCCCAGCGCGAACCGTTCCGGCAGGCCAAGCCCGACGACGGCGGCGGCGGTTTTCGCCGATATGGAGGGGAAAATCCCGCTGATTCTCGACGGCGGTTCGTGCAGGTTTGGAGTGGAGTCCACGATTGTCGACTGTACGGGTGAGCGCGCCGAGATTTTGCGCCCCGGCGCGATCACGCGGGAAATGCTCGCGGAAGTCCTCGGCGAGCTGGCGCCCCCTCCGATTTTGCGCGAGGAGGAAGCCCCCCGCGCCCCCGGCATGAAGTATACCCATTATGCGCCGCTTGCGCCGTTGACGCTGATTGACGCGCCGCGTGAGAAACTTTATGACGCGTTTTGCGTCGCCGTTCGAGAGGCTGCGGAAAACGGCAAGCGTCCCGGCGTCATTGTCAGCCGCGAACTGGCGGAGGCGCTTTCGGCGCTGGTGCCGTCGAAGCGGATTGCCGTCTATGGCGACGCGGGCGACCTTTCGGCCATGGCCGCGAATCTTTACGAGTCGCTCCGCTATTTCGACGATGCGGACGCGGACGTGCTTTTCGCCGAGACGGTGGAGGAAGCGGGACTCGGCGTCGCCATCATGAACCGCCTGAAAAAAGCGGCGGGGGGAAGAATTCGTTTTATAGATTGACGACAACTTTCTTGGGAAGTAAAATGTAGGGGCGGATTTTTACAAGAGAATTCGCAGAAAGGCGGCATTGGAATGAAAGTTGCGATCGGCTGCGATCACGGCGCGCTGGCGCTGAAGGAAAGCGTCAAGAAAGTGCTCGCGGAGCTTGGCACGGAGATTGACGATATCGGCACTTATACGGAGGATTCCGTCGATTATCCCGACATCGCGGAGAAGGTTTGCGAAAAGGTGATTTCAGGCGAAGCGGACCGCGGCGTGGTGCTTTGCGGCACCGGCATCGGCATTTCCATGGCCGCGAACAAGATCAAGGGGATTCGCTGCGCGCTTTGCGGCGAGGCCTATTCGGCGCGCATGGCGCGGGCGCACAACGACGCCAACGTGCTGGCCCTCGGAGGCCGCGTGCTCGGCCCGGAGCTTGCGGGGGACGTCGTGCGGACGTTCTTCACGCAGGAATTTGAAGGCGGCCGCCACGCGCGGCGCGTCGGGAAAATCATGGCATTGGAGAATAAATAAATTATTCCATATATATAAGGAAAGGTTGAGGAGAAACAGAATGGCATTGATGGACACTTTGGCAAAAACGGATCAGGAGATGAAGGAGGCAATCGACCGCGAACTTTCGCGCCAGCGGAACAAGCTGGAGCTGATTGCCTCGGAAAATATCGTGAGCCGCGCGGTGATGGAGGCCCAGGGCAGCGTACTGACGAATAAGTACGCAGAGGGCTATCCCGGCAAACGCTATTACGGCGGCTGCGAGTGCGTCGACGTCGTCGAGCAGATCGCCATCGACCGTGCGAAAAAGGTATTCGGCGCGGCTTATGCGAACGTGCAGCCCCACTCCGGCGCGCAGGCGAATATGGCGGTGTTTTTCGCGCTGCTGACGCCCGGCGATACGGTCATGGGCCTGAGCCTGACCGACGGCGGCCATCTGACCCACGGCAGCCCGGTCAATATGTCCGGCATGTATTTCAAGATTGTTCCTTACGGAGTCTCGGCCGAGACGGAGACCATCGACTACGACGCGCTGGAAAAGCAGGTGCTGGCAACGAAGCCGAAGATGATCGTCGCAGGCGCCTCCGCTTACGCCCGGATCATCGACTTCCCGCGCCTCTCCGAGATTGCGAAGAAAGCCGGCGCGTATCTGATGGTGGACATCGCGCATATCGCCGGTCTCGTGGCGGCGGGACTTCACCCGAATCCGCTGCCCTATGCCGACGTGGTCACGACCACGACCCACAAGACCCTTCGCGGTCCGCGCGGCGGACTGATCTTGACGAATGACGAGGAGCTTGGCAAGAAGTTCAACAAGGCGATTTTCCCCGGCATCCAGGGCGGCCCGCTGATGCACGTCATCGCGGCGAAAGCCGTGGCCCTCGGCGAGGCGCTGAAACCGGAGTTCAAAGAATACCAGAAGCAGGTGCTGAAAAACGCCAAGGTGCTGGCCGACGAACTGACGAAGGACGGCTTCCGCATCGTCACCGGCGGCACCGACAACCACCTGATGCTCGTCGACCTCCGCAGCAAGAACCTGACGGGCAAGGAGGCGCAGAACCTGCTGGACGAAGTCGGCATCACCGTGAACAAGAACACGATTCCCTTCGAACCGCTGTCCCCGTTCGTCACCAGCGGCATCCGCCTCGGTTCGCCCGCGCTGACGACCCGCGGCTTCAAAGAAGACGATATGAAGGAAGTCGCCGACGTCATCGCGATGACCCTCGACAACCCCAACGACGAATCTGTCCGTGACAAGGCGCGCGCCCGCGTCGCCGCGCTTTGCAAAAAATATCCTCTCTACGAATAATATCAATCAAGGAGGTTCAAACCATGTCCGAAGACCTGAAAGTCCACATCATCGATCATCCGCTGATCCAGCACAAGCTGACCCGCATGCGCATGAAGGACACGTCCTACAAGGATTTCCGCGAACTGCTTGAGGAAATCGCGATGCTGATGGCTTACGAGATTACGCGCAATCTCCCGCTGAAGGAAGTCGACATCGAGACGCCCGTCGCGCCCTGCCGTGCGAAGGTGCTCGCCGACAACGAGGTCGGCCTCGTGCCGATCCTGCGCGCCGGTCTCGGCATGGTCGGCGGCATGCTGAACCTGATTCCGACGGCCCGCGTCGGCCATATCGGTCTCTACCGCGACCCGAAGACGCTGAAGCCTATCGAGTATTACTGCAAGCTCCCGCCCAACCCGGAGAACCGCATCTTCATCGTCGTCGATCCGATGCTGGCCACCGGCGGCTCCTCGGCGGCGGCGCTGACGATGCTGAAGAAGCACGGCGCGAAAAAACTCGTGCTGATGTGTCTCGTGTCCGCGCCGGAGGGCGTGCGCGTCGTGAACGAGATGCATCCCGACGTGCCGATTTACACGGCGGCGGTGGACGAGAAGCTCAACGACCACGGCTACATCGTCCCCGGTCTCGGCGACGCCGGCGACCGTATTTTCGGCACGTTGTAATATACTTTAATAATTCTTGAGGTCAAGCAGACGCTGCAATTTCTGTGGCGTCTGTTTTCTTTTGCGAAAAATTTTTCTTCCGTTGCGCGGTATGCTATACTAAGGTAAGAAGTTTTTTGGAGGAGGAAGAACAGGTTGTTTTCCTTTGATTTTTCGACGTGGCATTCTTTGCGCGATTTAGTCCTGCGCCCCTGCGCGTTTGTCGCGGCTGGCGTGCTTATCGGTTGGGCGGTGCATTATCGCCTTCG
>JAEERZ010000078.1 GCA_016286075.1 Selenomonadaceae bacterium | reverse complement strand
CCGGAGGCGTTTCTTCCAATATCTTCTTCACGCAGTCCACAATCGCCGAAACCGGCTCGTTCAGCGCCTCCGCAATCTGCGCCGTCGTCACCATGACGCCTTTCGGCAGCCCCGTATAAAGGTCGCGGCCCTTGACCTCCATCTGCACATTCCGCGCCTCCGGGTACGCCGCGCCAATCTCCACCTTGATATCCTCCGCCGTACGTTCCCCGATCAAAATATTGAACGTCCTGCGAATATAGAGGATAATCGCCTCGTCAAACTTGTCTCCCGCCATGCGCAGACTGGCGGAAAGCACGATGCCGCCGAGACTGATGACCGCCACGTCCGTAGTGCCGCCTCCGATGTCCACGACCATGGAGCCTGTCGCCTCGTCAATCGGAAGCCCCGCGCCTATCGCCGCCGCCATCGGCTCCTCTATAAGCTGAGTACGTCGAGCTCCGGCCTGTTCCGCCGCCTCCTGCACCGCCCGCCTTTCCACCGATGTTACGCCGGAGGGCACGCAAATCATAATGCGAGGCCGAAACAGCAGCCGCCGTCCGATGACCTTGTCGATAAAATATCGAAGCATCGTTTCCGTGATGTTGAAATCGGCAATCACGCCGTCCCGCAGCGGACGGATTGCGGAAATATTTCCCGGCGTCCGCCCGATCATCCGCTTCGCTTCCTCGCCTACCGCCAAAACCTGTCCCGTATCGTTATTCACCGCCACCACCGACGGCTCCCGAAGTACAATCCCTTTGTTTTTCACATACACGAGGACATTGGCCGTCCCGAGGTCAACGCCGATATCAATCCCAAACATGCAATAGTCCTTTCCCGCACATAATACGCCTATTATGGAATAGTAATTATTATCTAATATAAAACCTCTCGCGCCATTTGTCAATTCTTCTACGCATTTTTGCCGAATTTTTAAGGAAAATATAAGATATACAAAATTTTTGTGGTAGGAAAATCCAACTTTCCTACTTTCTTACTTTCCTACTTTCCTACTTCAAAAATTCAAGAAAATTATCCGCTCCTTGTTGCAGGAAAAACGACAAGTAATATAAAATGGTACTGGCAAAAACAACAAGGTCGGTGAAATGACAATGAAGCGATTTCTACGGAAATTTGCCAAAAGCGGGATTGCCGCATTGGCCTGCGCCGGCATGCTCCTGACGGCTTCGGCCGTCTCTGCGGAAGGGCGCATAAAATGGTGGCAAACGACCGCCGTCTATCAGATCTATCCGAAAAGCTTTGCCGATACCACGGGCAACGGCGTCGGGGATATTCCCGGCATAATCCGTCATTTGGACCACATCAGGAGCCTCGGCGCGGGAGCGATCTGGCTCACGCCCGTCTATTCGTCCCCGATGGTGGACAACGGCTACGACATTTCGGATTACACGGATATCGACCCCGCCTACGGAACGATGGAGGATTTCGACCGGCTGGTGACAGAAGCGCAAAAGAGGAACATCCGCATCGTCATGGATCTCGTGTTCAACCACAGTTCCGACAACAACTTATGGTTCCAGGAGTCAAAACAAAACCGCACGAACCCGAAAGCCGACTGGTACATCTGGCGGGACGCGAAGCCGGACGGCAGCGCCCCCACCAACTGGCGCAGCATTTTCGGCGGCAGCGCGTGGACGTGGTGCGCGGAGCGCGGCCAATACTACCTGCACACCTTCGCGCCCCAGCAACCCGACCTGAACTGGGAAAATCCGGAAGTGCGGCGGGCGCTCTACGACGCGGCGCTCTTTTGGCTGGACAAGGGCGTCGGCGGCTTTCGCATCGACGCCATCCCCTACATCAAGAAACCGGCCTTCCGGGACGGCATACCGGACGACGCCGACGGCCTGGTAAGCATTCATACCATGACGGCCAACACGCCGGGCATCCTCGATTTCCTCCATGAATTCAAAAACGAGGTCTTTGCCGGGCGGGACATCTTCACCGTCGGCGAGGCCAACGGCGTGCAGCCGAAGGACCTCCCCCGCTGGGTGGGCGAAAACGGCGTCTTCGACATGGTTTTCGAGTTCAGTCACATGAACCTCTCCCTGAAAAACGGCGAAACCTGGTGCCATCCCACGCCATGGAAGCTGACGGAGCTGAAAGCCGCCCTGAACGCCACGCAGGAAGCCACCAGAGAAAACGGCTGGTGCCCGGTCTTCTTCGAGAATCACGACCAGCCCCGGTGCGTCAATCATTTCTTCCCGGAGGGCGCGGACAGGGAAAAGGCCGCGAAAGCCATGGCGACCGTCCTGCTCACGCTGCGGGGCACGCCTTTCATTTACGAGGGGCAGGAGCTGGGCTTCTCCAACGTGGCGTGGCCCTCCATCAGGGACTACGACGATATTTCCTCCCGCGGACAGTATGAGATCGCTTTGAAAGACGGCTTCTCCCCCACAGAAGCGATGAAATTCGTTCATTTCTTCAGCCGCGACAACGCCCGCACTCCCATGCAGTGGGACGACAGCCCAAACGCGGGCTTCACCACGGGAACGCCATGGCTGCCGGTGCATGACGACTATGCCCTGCAAAACGCCGAAGCGGAAGCGCGGGACGATCGCTCCGTTTTCGCATGGTACCGGCGACTCGTCGAATTCCGGCGCAGCCATCCGGCTTTGCGGGCAGGCGGCTACGAAGAACTCCTGCCCGAGAACGAGCAGATATTTGCGTTCCTCCGCACGGTGGGCAGCCACCAGATTCTCACCCTCGTGAACTTCTCCCTGGAGGAAGCGTCCATCCCCGAAGAGATCATCGCCGGAAGGAAGCTCGTCATGGACAGTGAAGAGAACGGACAGAAAACAGTCCTCCAACCGTTGGAGGCGCGTATTTACGAAATTGCCAAGCAAGAAGGAAGTGCCCGATGAACATCGACCAACTGATAGAAAGAACGCCCATCGTGGAGCAAATCCGCGCGGCGAAGGAAGTCTTTTGGGTGAATCCCAACGTCTGCCCCTTTGACGAAATCAAAGGAAACCTCCCCTTGGCAGCGTCGGATATCGACGACGCGGAGGCGCGGCTGGCACGGTTCGCCCCCTTCATCGCCAGGAAATTTCCTGAGACTGCGCCGCTTCATGGGATGATCGAATCCCCGCTGACGGACGTCGAACGGATGAAGGACTTCCTCAACGAATCCTATGATGCCGGCGTCACGGGCCGGCTTCTGCTGAAGCTGGACAGCCATTTGGCCGTCTCCGGCTCCGTCAAGGCGCGGGGCGGCATTTACGAAGTGCTGAAGCATTCGGAAGACTTGGCTTTGGCAAACAACCTGCTTCACGACGACTATACCGTCTTCGATTCCGAGGCGGCCCGGGCCTTTTTCGAAAAATATGCGATCCACGTCGGTTCCACCGGCAACCTGGGCCTCAGCATCGGCATCATGGGCGCCGCCCTCGGCTACCGGACGACCGTGCACATGTCGGCGGACGCGAAAGCGTGGAAGAAAAATCTCCTGCGGGAGAAGGGCGTCACTGTGGTGGAATACGCTTCCGACTACAGCCTCGCGGTGCAGGAGGGCAGGAAGCTGGCGGCGGAAGACCCGTTCAGCTATTTCGTGGACGACGAGAACTCCACGGCGCTCTTCTTAGGCTATGCCGTGGCGGCGCGGCGCCTCAAGAAGCAGCTTGTTGAACAGGAAATCGCCGTGGACGCCGCCCATCCCCTGTTCGTATATCTCCCCTGCGGCGTCGGCGGCGCGCCGGGCGGCCTCGCCTTCGGCCTGAAGCACGAGTTCGGCGACCACGTCTTCTGCTTCTTCATAGAGCCGACGCAGGCGCCCTGCATGCTCCTCGGTATGGCGACAGGGCTGCACAATGAGATCTGCGTCCAGGACGTGGGACTGACGGGAAGGACGACGGCGGACGGTCTCGCCGTGGGGCGCCCTTCCAAATTCGTAGGAAAAACGGTGGAGAAATTCGTCTCCGGCATTTTTACCGTGAGCGACGAAAACCTCCACGCCTACCTGCGGGGACTGCTGAAAACCGAGGGCGTCTTCATCGAGCCGTCGGCCTGCGCCGCCTTCCAGGGCGCCGTGAAGCTGCGCGAGACGGGACGTTTCCTTGCGGAAAACGGACTGACAGCGGAACGGCTCCGCGCGGCCTGCCACATCGCCTGGGCCACAGGCGGCAGCATGGTGCCGAAAGACGAGCGGGAAGCCGCGATAAAGGCGTTCCGCGCCTAATCCTCCCCATACCGTTCCCCTATGAAAGACAGCTCGATACGCATCCTCAAAGACGCACACAAAAACGGCTCGCCGGAATCCCCCGGCGAGCCGTTTTCTTATTTGTTCGGCTGTAATAAGTCCACCCCGCAGCGGGGCAAAAATACGACTTCGTTCCATCCCTCTATATCGGCAAACGCCGCCTTTTTTACGAAGCCGTTGGGAAACGCCAATTCCCCGGGCAGCGCGTCCCGATGCTTTTCCACGGCTTCCCGCGCGGATAGCAGCAGCTCGTGCAACGGCACCTGCAGAGGGAGCCGCCCGCCCTGCTTTGCCAGGGAAAGCCTTGTCAAATACAGGACCGCTAAATAGACGTCCGCCGCCGTTCCCGAAAGCAGAGCCGATATCCCTTCCGACAGCGCATTTTCGACGCCGTCCGTCTCCTTCGCGGCGTCATAGATTTCCTGCAGCGCCTGCCAGGTATCCGTCGGGGCGTCTTCTCCCGCGAAGTCGGACCGCGGGACCTTGCGGTAGTCTCCGTCGCCGCGCAGGAACGATGCGACTTCACCGCGCGCCATCGCTTCCCGGAAGCCCCCTTTTTTCCCGTCCGCCATTTATTCTTCCTGCAGCCGCGTCACTATGATGCGCGACTTCGGGATAAGGTCGGAGACGGCTTCGGGCACGCCGCCCGACGTGTAGCCGCCGGGCACCCACCAGGAATTCGCCCCGGCTTCATTCCCCGACGGAATCCGGATATGGAGGTCCGCCACGTCGATGACGTCGATGCGCACAAGCCCGCCGTGTCCCTGGAAATAGCCCGGCTCAAACCCGAGCGCCTGCTCATAGACGGAAATCTTCCCCTTGCCCGCCTTGGCGATTTCATCGCAAACGGATTTCGGCATGACAAAGCAGGAGTTGTCCTCCCTGCCGATGGATTTTCGCGCCAGCACGTACATGACGTAATTGTCCAGCCCCATCACGAAGGAAACCCCGTCACGAAATTGGTTCAAATGGCGCTTCATGTATTTCTTATCAAGATACGTTGCCGGATCGGGCCGTTCCCCTTTGGGAATCGCCAAAATCGTTTGGATTTGCTCCGCCGTCAGTGGCGCCTTGCCCATCCATTTCCATTGGCTGGAAATCGCCGCTCCGTCGCCGACAGCGTTCTCCGCCGAGGCTTTTCCCGCCAAAGCGGGATTGCCCGCGCTCAAAAGCAGCACTACCGTGAGCAGGAACCACACCCCTGCCGCGCTGAACCATTTCTTCAGTCGATTTGCCTTGCCCGGAAGCTCATTCATTTTTGCCGCATTTGACATGAAAAGTCCTCCTTTGTTCTGTATGTTTTAAATATTTTCCCATAGCGGAAGACGGATTGTCAAGGAATATCCCAATCGGAAGGAGCGGACAACGTCCGCTTGATTACAAACGGATTCAGTAGACAATGAAGAAACCTTGTGCTATACTTTCGATATTCAAATAACGGCAACGAAGCCTTGACGCATAGCGACCATTCCGGTTCGGCGCGTCAAGGCTTTTTTGTGCAGATATAAAGGAGCGTTGACTATGGAACTTTTCGACATCATCGGGCCCGTCATGGTCGGGCCGTCCAGTTCCCATACGGCGGGAGCCGTCCGCATCGGATATGTGGCGAGACGCCTCTTGGATGAGAAGCCCAGAGAAGCCAAGATACTTCTGTACGGCTCTTTCCTGGCCACCGGCAAAGGCCACGGGACGGACAAGGCGCTGGTCGCGGGACTGTTGGGCATGAAGCCGGACGATTATAAGATTGCCGACAGTCTGGAAATCGCAGAGCGGGAAAATATCCATATTGAGTTTGGGGAAGCGAAGCTGCCGGACGCCCATCCCAATACGGCGGAGCTGATATTGACCGGAGAGAGTGGCGCGATTCTTGACGTCGTGGGGGAATCCGTGGGCGGCGGAAAAATCAATATCGCCAAAATCGACGGCATCGATACGAATTTTTCCGGCGAATGTCCGACGCTGATCGTGCATAATCTCGACCAGCCGGGCCATGTTTCCGAAGTGACCTCCATGCTGGCGCACAAGTCGGTGAATATCGCTTCCATGCAGCTTTACCGTTCCCATCGGGGCGGAAGGGCCGTCATGGTCGTCGAATGCGATCAGGAAATTCCGCGGGACGGTATCGACTGGCTTTCCCACGTCGAGGGCGTAATCAAGGTGACGTATTTCGAGGGGGCGTTTTGACAAATGTACAGTTCTATCGCCGATATCCTGGAGCAATCCGAGAAAAGCAAGAAAGAATTTTGGGAAGTCGTCATGGAAGCGGACATGGAGAGCCGGGATACGAGCCGGGAGGCGTCGAGGCAGAAAATGAAGCAAATGCTCGACGTGATGAAGGACGCCGATCAGTCGTACGAAGGAGACAGGAAATCCGCCAGCGGCCTCAGCGGCGGCGACGGGAAACTGCTGGAAGAGTATAACCGAACGGGGAAAAATCTCTGCGGCGCGTTTTTGGGAAAAGTCATGGAGCGGGCTGTCAAGATGGGCGAATCCAACGCCTGCATGAAACGAATCGTGGCGGCTCCGACGGCGGGCTCCTGCGGCGTGATTCCCGCGGTGCTCCTGAGCTATGAGGAATACTGCAAGCCTTCGGAGGACGACCTTATCAACGCGCTGTACGTCGCGGCGGGTCTCGGAAAGGTCATCGGGGAGAACGCGAGCATTTCCGGCGCGTTTGGCGGCTGCCAGGCGGAAATCGGAACGGCTTCGGCCATGGCGGCGGGCGCGCTCGCCTATCTGCAGGGAGGGGATAACGCGGCGATTGCCAACGCGGCGGCGCTGGCCCTGAAAAACATGTTGGGGCTGGCCTGCGACCCAGTAGGCGGACTGGTGGAAGTGCCCTGCGTGAAGCGGAACTCCCACGGCGCGGTGAATGCGGCGGCGTCCGCGCAGCTTGCGCTGGCGGGCGTCAAAAGCGCGATTTCGCCGGACGACGTCATCGACAGTATGCGCCGCATCGGCAGCGAAATGCCCGCGTCGCTGAGGGAAACAGGCACCGGCGGCCTCGCGGCGTCGGAGTCCGCGAAGCAGCTCTGCGGTTGCATCCATCAAAGTTGAGTGCAAGCCGTCGAAACGCGAATCCGGCCGGCCGATTTCGCTTGCGAATATAGAATGATAATCATGTATACATTCCCTACCCCTTGACATGCGACAAAAAACGCGTTATCGTATGAACATAATTTTCCGTCGCCCGGGCGGCGGGGAATGTATAGGGCAAAACGGACAGAGGCGTCCGGCGTGAAGGAAACTTCCGCCGGGCGCTTTTCGTTTTTCCCGTAGCCTCCTGCGCGAACCGGTCGCGCAGAGAGCGGATTGAAGGAAGGGTGAGAAATATGAAACGGAATTTGCGATGTACGGCTTTCGCGTCGACGGTCGGCGCTTGGCTTTTGGGGCTTCCGGGGATTGCGTTGGCGGCGGATAACGCGCCTGCGCGGTACGCGGCGGCGGATACGATCTGGGTGCTTTTAGGCGCGGCTTTGGTGTTCTTTATGCAGCCGGGCTTCGCGATGGTGGAGACGGGCCTGACCCGCGCGAAAAACGCGGGCAATATCGTCATGAAGAACGTGATGGACCTCTGCCTCGGCACGATCGCGTTCTGGGTGGTCGGCTTCGGCCTGATGTTCGGCACGGACGTCGGCGGGTTTATCGGAATACCGGATTTTTTCATTTCGGGTTGGGACGTCGGCAGCGACGCAGGTTACCCGAAAGCGGCATTTATTATTTTCCAGACGGTGTTCTGCGCGACGTCGGCGACGATCGTTTCCGGCGCGATGGCGGAGCGCACGAAGTTCTCGACTTACTGCGTTTACAGCCTTGCCATCAGTCTCTTGATTTACCCGGTGTCCGGTCACTGGATCTGGGGCGGCGGCTGGCTCTCGGAGCTGGGCTTCCATGACTTCGCCGGCTCGACGGCGGTGCACATGGTCGGCGGCGTCTGCGCGCTGATCGGCGCGAAAATGCTCGGTGCTCGTATCGGTAAATACAGCAAGGACGGCACGGTGAACGCAATTCCCGGCCACAGCCTGACGCTGGCGGCCCTCGGCGTATTCATCCTCTGGTTCGCATGGTTCGGCTTCAACGGTTGCTCGACGGTCTCGATGACGGGCGACGAAACGCTGGAGACGGCAAGCCTGATTTTCGTCACCACCAACATGGCGACGGCGGCGGCAACTACGACGACCATGCTGCTGACCTGGCTTCGCTATGGCAAGCCGGACGTCTCGATGACGCTGAACGGTTCTCTGGCGGGTCTCGTGGCAATCACGGCGGGCTGCGACGTGGTCAGCGTCGCGGGCTCCTTCGCCATCGGCGTAATCGCTGGCGCCGTGGTAGTCTTCGCGGTGGAGTTCATCGACCAGAAGCTCAAAATCGACGACCCGGTGGGCGCGTCTGCAGTGCACGGCGTATGCGGCGCGCTGGGAACTATCCTGACGGGACTGTTCGCAGTCAAGGATGGACTTCTCTACACGGGCAAAACGGATTTCTTCTTCGTTCAGGTGCTCGGCGTCGTGAGCGTCGTGATATTCGTTTCCGTTATGATAACAATCGTTTTCTCTGTGCTCAAAGCGACGATGGGTCTTCGCGTGACGGCGAAGGAAGAAATCATCGGCCTCGACTACGAGGAGCATGGCCTCGCCTCGGCTTACGCCGACTTCATGCCGACGCCTGAAACGCCGGGAACGACTGCGGCGCCTGCGCCTGTCGGGCAGGCAGCGCCGCCCGCACCCGTTGCCATCCGCACGTCGGACGGCCGCGAGCTGACCCGCGTTTCCATCGTCACCTCACGGGAACGCTTCGACGTACTCAAGGCAGAACTCGAAAAGCTCAACATCACGGGCATGACGGTCACGCAGGTGCTCGGTTACGGTCTCCAGAAGGGCCATTCGATGTACCGTGGCGCGCACGTCGCCTCGCGGCTGCTGCCGAAGCTTCAAGTCGACCTCGTGGTGTCGGCCATTCCTCCGCGCGAGATCAT
>JAEERZ010000077.1 GCA_016286075.1 Selenomonadaceae bacterium | reverse complement strand
TGATAGATGTGGAAGAGCTTGTCAACCACGTCATCCTGCAGGCGAAGGACGTCGAGATTGCCCAGATGAAGCAGGACGAGGCGAAAGCGAAGGGCGCGATGGCGTTGTTCGGCGAGAAGTACGGCGACGTCGTGCGCGTCGTGACCGTGCCGGGTTTCAGTATGGAGCTTTGTGGCGGTTCCCACGTCTCGAACGTCGGGCAGATCGGCATGTTCAAGATTGTCAGCGAGACAGGCGTAGCTGCGGGCGTTCGACGCATCGAGGCGATTACCGGCGAAGCGGCGCTGCACTGGGCGCAGGAGAGGGCGCAAGCGCTGTCTCAGGCCGCGGAGATTTTGAAGTGCCGCGATACGGAAGTTGTGCAAAAGCTTTCCACGTTCGCGGCGGATTACAAGGAAACCAGGAAGAAGCTGGACGAGGTCCAGCGGATGCGGGAGAAGGCCGACGCGCAGAAGCTCCTGATGGCGGTGCAGACTTATGGCGACGTGCAGTTCGTGACTGGCAAGGCGAACGTCGAGAGCATGGACGCGCTTCGCGAGATGGCCGACCTGATGGAAGCGAAATTGACCAACGGCGTCGTGCTTCTTTGCGCGGTCATAGACGAAAAGGTGAGCATTGTCGCGAAAGCTTCCAAAGAAGCGGTTGCGAAAGGCGTCCACGCCGGGAAGCTGATCAAGGAGGCCGCAACGACAGTTGGAGGAGGCGGCGGCGGGCGTCCGGAGATGGCGCAGGCCGGCGGCAAGGAGCCGGAAAAGATTCCGCAAGCTATGGAAGCGGCGCATAAAGCTCTGAAGGCACAGCTTGGGCTGGAATGACGGGAACGCGTGTAGCCAGGGGGCGGGATTTTGGAAGTCGATATCAGCGATAAAGCGCATGCGGTTATAAAGTACGGTTTTGTTACATTGCTTGCGTTGGCTTTTTTATGCGCCGGAAGCGTGTGGCTGTATCAATCGAGCCATCGGACGCTTTCCATCGTCGAGGCGGAAGTTGTCGGGCATATGGTACAAGCGCGTGCGCGCGCAGCGGGCACGGTTGAAGAGGTTTTGATCAACGATGGAGACGTTGTGGCGCAGGGACAGGTTTTAGCCAAGATCAAGGTGAAAGTATCTCCCGACCAAATACAACAATTGGAATCAAATCTCGCATTGTCAAAACGAAATTTGGAAGAGCTGCAAGTGGGAATCGTGACGATGCAGCCGGTTTTCGGCGGCGGTGGCGGCGAGGATGTTGAAGCCGCTCGTTCCCGTTATGAGAAGACCCAATTCCTTTACGATGTGGGAGGAGTCAGCGCGCAAGAACGCGATGCGGCAGAGGCCGCTTATCAGCAAGCGCTTGCCGGCGGTTCTGTTTCCTATCAGACAGTGACGCTTCCTCCGAATCCGGAATCGATTCGACGTGCTGAATTGCAAGTTCGTCAAGCAGAAGCAGCTTTGGCTGCTGCTCAGCAGGCGTCCGGTGCGACAGAATTGACGGCTCCGGTTGCGGGCGTGGCATATCGGGTCGATATAGCGGAAGGGAAAGATATTCATCCCGGCGAGGTCGTTTTTCGCATCGGGGATACAGGAGATCTTTGGATAGAAGCGTATGCGGCGCCTTCTTACAAGGAGCTTCTTTTTGTAGGCCAAATGGTTTCCTATACGCTGGGGGGACATGATTTTTTAGGCAGCGTGACGGAAATCGTGGAACCCTCCGAAGCAAATGGAACCGATGCGCCTAAAGGGACGGAAGGGACGCGTCCTGATAATCCCCATGCGGATAAATTGACAATCCGTATCTCGATTCCGTCGCATGAAGGGGTATTGATTCGTCCTGCGGAACGAACCACGGTAAAAGTTTCGTTGAATTGAGATTAACGGCATAAGGGCTTTTCGGAATGAAAATCCTTTATGCCGTTCTTTTATGCTTGCATACTGAGACAATTATGTTATAATGAAACAGTATTTTCACAAAGTAAAGGAATAAAGTTAAGGCGGTGTTTTGTATGGTCAATCCGAAACTGAAGGATAACCTGACGGATCAGCTTTGCGAGGCCGTTCTTCTACTGCAGGATACCGAGGAATGTTACCAGTTCTTCGAGGATATATGCACCATCAGCGAGCTAAAAGCGCTGGCGCAGCGGCTTGAGGTGGCCCGCATGCTGGACGCGGGCCATACTTACGACGATATCGTGGCGCGGACGGGCGCGAGCACGGCGACGATCAGCCGCGTCAAGCGCTGCCTGAATTACGGCGCGGACGGCTACAAGACCATTCTGGGACGTCTGCGGCAGGACGAGACCGGGAAGTGAGGAAACGGAATGAGGATGAAGGAAAATGTTTTGGGAATCCCTTATGGGACTAGGGATTTTTTGCCTGCGGAGGCGAGGGAGAAACGTGGCATAGAGTCGCTGATCGTGCGCGGGTTTACGCGCTGGGGATACGACGAGATCGTGACGCCGGCGTTTGAGTTCCTGGACACGCTGACCCTCGGGAACGGGCGAAGCATAGAGCCGTATATGTTCAAGTTTTTTGACCGGCAGAACCGCACGGTGGCGCTGCGTCACGAAATGACGACGCCAATCGCGCGCGTCGTGGCGAGCCGCATGAAGAGCGCGGAAATGCCGTTGAAGCTGTTTTATCTCAGCCCGGTTTACCGTTACGAGCAGGCGCAGACGGGAAGACAATGCGAATTCTATCAGGCCGGCGTCGAATTCATGGGCTCCGGTTCCGAGGCGGCCGACGCAGAAATCGTCGCGCTGGCAGTCGCTTCGATGGAAACCGCGGGCCTGAAGAATTTCCAGGTTTGCCTCGGCCAAGTCGATTATATCCAGGGGCTGATGCGTGAGCTTCATCTTGACGAACGTACGCAGGAGGCCGTGAAGGGGGCACTGGAGGCGCACGACCTCGTGGGGCTGCGCGTGCTCGCCGATCAGGCGGGGCTAGCGCCGAAGGAAAAAGAGATATTGCTCGACGTTCCCCTTTTGCACGGGGGCACGGAGGTTTTGGAGAAAGCGCGGACGATGGCGGCAAACGAGCAAAGCCTGCGGGCGCTTGACAATCTGCAGACGATTAACCGGCTGCTGGAGGCGTATGGGGCGGAGAAATATGTGACGTTCGATCTCGGCATTATCCGCGACTTCGGTTATTATACAGGCATGGTATTCGAGGCGTACACGCCGGGCCTCGGCTTTCCGCTCTGCGGCGGCGGGCGGTACGACCGTATGCTTTCTGATTTCGGGAGCGCGAGTCCCGCCACCGGTTTCGCCCTTGGCATCGAGCGCATCATGCTGGCGCTGGAACGGGAAAACCTAAAGCAGCCGGCGCCGCAAAAGGATACGTATATCTCCTATGTGGCGCAAAAGAGGGAAGAAGCGATCCGTCTTGCGGGCGAGCGGCGCGCGGCGGGAGAGATCGTCGAGCTTTCCCCGTCGGAGGAAAGCCGCGACGAGGCGGCTCGCCGACAGAAGGCGAAGGGGTATCGCGAGCTCGTTTACGTGGAATGATGATGGGGAGAGTGCGCCAATTTTTATTGGCGGCGGCTGCAAGAGTTTCCAAAGAAGACAGGGAATATGTAGAGCGTTCGCTCCCTCCGGCGCTTCAGCGCCTGTTCTTTGCGATGTCCGTGCCCGACCAGTGCCATGCCCTCCGTACGGCCCGATGCGCTGAAAAGCTGACGGTCGGCTTTCCGGAACCGGTCGATCCGGCCTTTTTGGCGCGCTGCGCGCTTTTGCACGATATCGGGAGGAAAAAAGGCGATCTCGATACGATAGGGAAATCCTTCGCCGTGCTTTTTGCGGCCTTGTGCCCGGAACGCGCCCATGCGTGCGGCGACGGCGGCAAGGGACTGATGTCAAAAAAAATGCGCGTCTATTTCCATCACGCGGAAATAGGCGCGGATATGCTGGAAAATCTGGGCTTTTCGGCGGAAGCGGCCATAATACGCAGGCATCATGAAGTTCCGGCGGAAGACGATCCGCCGGAACTCCGGCTGCTTCGCAAGGCTGACGCGCAAAGCTAATTCAGTAGCCGCGTTTTTTGTCGATGACATTCCTCATTTTCGACGCATCGGGATAAACCTTGAGGTTTTCGATGAAGACCTGGAGCGCGCGCTCCATGTAGCGCGGCGACGTGGCCGCGTGATGGGGCGTGATCAAAAGGTTCGGCGCGTCCCAGAGGGGCGAGTCCGTGGGGAGCGGTTCTTCGCAGAATACGTCGAGCGCCGCGCCGCCAATGGTTTCTTCGCGCAGAGCCTCGACGAGATCCGTTTCGTTCACTACGGGGCCTCGGGAGACGTTGATGAAAAAAGCGGACGGTTTCATCGCCTCGAAGGCTTTTTTCGAGAAAAGGTTTTCCGTTTTCGGCGTCAGCGGCAGCGTCACGATGACGAAATCAGCGGACGGAAGCAGTTCGTAAAGTGCGTCAGGCGGGAACAGCTTGTCGACGTTGGGCTCGGCGCTCATGGATTGCTTGACGCCGTAGACGGTCATACCCATCGCTTTCAGACGGTTGGCGATGACGCTGCCGACGCTGCCGAGGCCGAAGATGGCTGCGGTTTTGCCGTAAAGCTCATCGAGGCCGCGAAGCCCTTTCCATTGTTTTGATATTTGATTGTCGTGGGCAGTCAGGAGCCCGCGCGTCCGGCAGAGGATCATGCCAAGCACATGCTCGGCAATCGGGATGCCGTGGATGCCGCGCACGTTGGTCAGCAGGATATCCGATTGGCGGAAAGCGTCCAGCGCGATGAATCCGTCGACGCCTGCGGTCAGCGCCTGCACCC
This sequence comes from Selenomonadaceae bacterium, assembly GCA_016286075.1. Lineage (GTDB taxonomy): Bacteria > Bacillota > Negativicutes > Selenomonadales > Selenomonadaceae > RUG12372. Next base: position 4,489 of record JAEERZ010000077.1, on the reverse strand, counting down.
AGCGAAGCTTCGGTGCGTGCGGCAGGATCGGCGCGAGATTCGCCTGCCCGAAGGCGAGCAAGATTTCCGTATCGGGAAGATATGGCGCGCAGTCCGAAGCTTTTGCCAGATGAATCCTGGCGTCGGGACAGGCGGCCTTTATGGTTTCGATTTGTGTGTCCCGCAGGGGATGCAGGGAAAGAATGTTCATGAGCAAAACTCCTTTCGCATTGTTTCTTCCATAGGAAATGTTTCGACGACGAATAGGAGATTCCTTTTTACTGTTGACAAAATTTGATAGATTTATTATTATATTACCACGTTAATTCTTTAACTAAATAAAGAATCTATGGAGGCTTTATGAGGATCAACGATTTGGATTATTTGACGGTTGCGCTGCCCAAGGGGAAATTGTTTTCTCCGTCGGCGAAGCTATTGGCGCAGGCGGGGCTTTCGGCGGAGGGGCTGGAGGAGTCTTCCCGCAGGCTCGTTCTTGTCAATGAGGACGCAAAGGTCAAGTTCATCATCTCGAAGACGGCGGACGTGCCGACGTATGTGGAATACGGCGCCGCGGATATCGGCGTTATCGGTAAGGACGTGTTGGAGGAATCCGGTCAGGAGGTCTACGAGCTCCTGGATTTGGGCTTCGGCCATTGCCATTTGATGATGGCCGTGCCGGAGGCCGAGCGGCGTCCGCATCTCGAGGATTATGCACATACCCGCGTCGCGACGAAATTTCCGCGGATCGCGGAGCGATTTTTCAGCGAGCACGGGATGCAAATGGAATATATCAAGCTGAACGGTTCCATCGAGCTCGGTCCTATCGTCGGGTTGTCGGAGAGTATCGTCGACATCGTGGAGACGGGGACGACGCTCCGGGAAAATCATCTGGTGGAGATTGTCCGCATCATGGACGCCACGGCGAGGCTCATTTCAAACCGCGTGAGCTTCCAGATGAAGTTCGAGAGGATCCATCGCTTGGTCGAGGATTTGCAGGAAATACTGAAGAAAGGATAATCATAATGCGAATTGTCAATGTGAAGGATTGTGGCGAGCCTGAAGTCGAGCGTTTGTTGCGTAAGGCCGCCTTTGACGAGGTGGAGCTAAGCCCCGCGATCCGGGAGGGGAACAAGAAGCTTTTCGGCGCCGATTTGACGGCGTCGGAGGTCGTGGAGAAAATCGTCGGCGACGTTCGCCGGGAAGGAGACGCCGCCGTCACACGCTACACGAAGCTCATCGACCGCACGGAGCTGGCGCCGGAGAATTTCGCCGTCAGCGAGGCGGAGTTCAGGGAAGCGGAAAAGCTGGTCGACGAGAAGGTCATGGAGTCCCTGCGCCGCTCCATCGCGAACGTGCGGCGCTACCATGAGGAGCAGAAGCCGAAGTCGTGGATGACATATCGTGAGGAGGGGTCGCTTCTCGGGCAATCGGTGCTGCCGTTGGACCGCGTCGGGCTTTATGTTCCCGGCGGTACGGCGGCCTATCCTTCCTCCGTCGTGATGAACGCGGTGCCGGCGAAGGTGGCAGGCGTGCGGGAGATCGTCATGATGTGCCCGCCCCGCGACGGGAAGATTAATCCCTATGTGCTGCTCGCGGCGAAGGAAATCGGTGTTTCCAAGATTTTCAAGATTGGCGGCGCGCAGGCTGTCGCGGCGATGGCTTTTGGCACAGAAACGGTTCCGCGCGTGGATAAGATCACGGGCCCGGGCAATATCTTCGTCACGCTGGCGAAGAAAGCCGTTTACGGACATTGCGACATCGACATGCTGGCGGGGCCAAGCGAGATTCTGATCCTCGCCGACGAGAGCGCCGACCCCGTCTATACGGCGGCAGATATGCTGAGCCAGGCCGAGCACGACCCGCTGGCGTCGAGCATCGTAATCACGACCAGCGCGGCGCTGGCGGAAAAGACGGCGGCGGAGGTGGAAAAGCAGCTTGCCGCGCTGCCGCGTAAAGCAATCGCGGACGCTTCCATCGAGCGGAACGGCCTGATCGTCGTTGCCGAGGACATGATGCAGGCGGTCCGTTTTGCGAATCTTTCCGCACCGGAGCATCTGGAACTTCTGACGGAGCAGCCGTTCCAGCTTTTGCCCTATATCCGGCACGCGGGTGCGGTGTTCCTCGGCGCGTATTCGCCGGAGCCGCTGGGCGATTATTTCGCGGGGCCCGACCATATCCTGCCGACGGGAGGGACGGCGCGGTTTTATTCCGTACTGAATGTCGAGACGTTCATGAAGCGCACGAGCTTCATTTCGTACACGCAGCCCGCGCTGCAAAATGTTTCCGACGACATCGTGCGGCTCGCCGAGGCCGAAGGCCTTCAGGCGCACGCGAACGCGATTCGTTTGCGGGGAGGAAGATAGATGCTGAAATATCGCAAAGGGCTTTCGGATATGCCGGCCTATGACGTGGCGGAGAGGGACTGGCGCATAAAACTGAACGCGAACGAAGCGCCGACAAGTCTGCCGCCGCTTGTGGAGGAGCGCGTGATGGCGCGGCTCTCCCGCGTCGCGTTCAACCGCTATCCGAATCAGGAAATGGAAGATATCATCGCGCAGGTCGCGGAAAATTATTCGCTCAGCGAAGAGCAGATTTTCTTCGGCAACGGTTCCAGCGAGATTATCGAGAAGCTGTTCTTTGCGTTTGGCGGGGCGAGGCATACCATCGTCTATCCCGAACCGTCCTTTTCCATGTATAAGATTTATGTGAAAGCGGCGGACGCGAATGGCGTGCCGGTAGGATTGGAAGAGGATTACAGTCTCGACCGGGAAAGATTCGTCCGCGCCGTGAAGGAGAACAAGGCTTCGCTGGCAGTGGTCTGCACTCCGAACAATCCGACGGGGAATTTGATTCCGCTATCGGACGTCGAATACATCGCGCAAAATATCGACTGTGCGTTCCTCGTCGACGAAGCGTATCTGGAATTTGCCGGAGAAAAGGAGTCGGCGGTCCCGCTGCTGGCTAAATATCCGCACATGATTGTCGCGCGCACATTTTCCAAGGCTTACGGGCTGGCGTCGGCGCGCGTCGGCTACATGATGGCGGACGCGTCGATCGTGGAAATGATAAAAAAGGCGTTCATGCCGTATCATCTGAATGTGCTTTCGCTGGTCACGGCGGACGTCGTGTATCAGATGCGGGATGAATTCATGCCGAGGATTTACATGCTTCGCGACGAGTGCAGGCGCGTCGCAGAGACGTTGAAGGCTATGCCGGAGCTGACCGTTTACCCGTCCTATACGAATTTCCTTTTGATGAAATACGCGAAAGCCGTGGAATTGAACGAATACCTGACGGAGCGCGGAATCGGCATGCGGAGCTTCGGCAGCGCGCCGAGACTTGAGAATTGCCTGCGAATCTCCATGGGGACGCGCGAGGAAAACGATATCTGGATGAAGGAAGTAAAAAGATTTATTGAGGAGAAGCGATGAAGATGCGAAAGGCGGAGAAAAAACGGACGACGGCGGAAACTTCCGTCCGCGTTTCCGTGAATTTGGACGGTGTGGGAGAAAGCAAGATTGAAACGGGCGTCGGATTTTTCGACCATATGCTGACGCTGTTCGCGAAGCACGGCGGATTCGATCTCGTCGTGAAGTGCAAGGGAGATCTCGCCGTGGACGGCCATCATTCGATCGAGGATATCGGAATCGTGCTCGGCGAGGCCGTCAAAGAAGCGTTGGGAGATAAGGCGGGCATTGCGAGATACGGCTCCTTCTATATTCCGATGGACGAGGCGCTCGCCTTCGTTGCCCTCGATATCAGCGGACGGCCGTATCTCGTCTACGACGGAGGGGGAATGGCTCCCGTCGTCGGCGACTACGACACGGAGCTGACCGAGGAATTCCTTCGGGCGTTCGCGTTCAACGCCGGCATTACCCTCCACGCGAAAGTTCTATACGGCGGCAATACGCACCACAAGATCGAAGCGCTTTTCAAGGCCCTCGGCCACGCGCTGGCCGCCGCCGTGCGGAAAGACGGGAGCGTGGGGGTGCTTTCGACGAAAGGCGTATTGTAATGATTGCGATCATGGATTACGGCGTCGGGAATCTGTTCAGCGTCGAGAAGGCGTTTCTTTTTCTCGGCGCGGACGCGGCGATCACGAGCGATCCCGACGTGCTCCGGCAAGCGGACAAGATTGTACTGCCCGGCGTCGGCGCATTCGGCGACTGCATGAAAAACCTCCGGGCCAGCGGCATGATTCCCGTGCTGACGGAACGGGTGCGTGCGGGCGTGCCGTTGCTTGGCATTTGCGTCGGGCTGCAGATCCTCTTTGAGGGCAGCGACGAGTCACCGGAGGCGGAAGGTCTTGGATTCTTCCGCGGGCGCGTCCGCCGGATTCAGGCGGAAGGGCTGAAGATTCCGCACATGGGCTGGAATTCTCTCACCATTATGCGAGAGGCGAAAGCCGATTTATTCCGGGGGCTCCCGGAAAATCCTTTCGTTTATTTCGTCCATAGTTATCATGCCTCGCCGGAGGACGAGGACATCATCAAGGCGACGGCGGATTACG
>JAEERZ010000076.1 GCA_016286075.1 Selenomonadaceae bacterium | reverse complement strand
GATTGTATGCACTGCAGCACCGCGGGCAGGAAAGCGCCGGCATCGCGGTTACAGACACGAACGCCCGCAAGGGGCAAGTCGCTTGCCATAAAGATATGGGCCTTGTGCATGAGGTCTTTACCGAAGAAAGCCTCTCGCAGCTTTCGGGCAACTTAGGCGTCGGCCATGTGCGTTACTCAACGGCCGGGGGCTCGCTGCCGGAAAACTCCCAGCCCCTCGTCATCCGCTATATTAAAGGTACGCTGATGCTCGCGCACAACGGCAACCTCGTCAACACGCCGGAACTGATCCGCGAGCTGTCCGAGGGCGGCGCGATTTTCCAGACGACCATCGACTCGGAAACTATCGCCTATCATATCGCCCGCGCCCGCGTCAAGACCGATTCCGTGGAAGAAGCCGTTCTGGAAGCCATGAAAAAACTGAAGGGCGCTTATTCTCTCGTGCTCGCCAGCCCGAGAAAGCTCATCGGCGTGCGCGATCCTTTGGGCTTCAAGCCCCTCGTCATCGGGAAACGCGACAACGCTTACGTCATCGCGTCCGAGACTTGCGCCCTTGAAACCATCGGCGCGACTTTCATTCGCGACGTGGCGCCCGGCGAAATCGTGACCATCGGACAGGACGGAAAAATCCATTCCGACCGCACGCTCTGCACCGCCCCGAAAAATACGGCGCGCTGTATTTTCGAGTATATTTATTTCGCTCGTCCCGACTCTCTCATCGACGGCGTGAGCGTCGCCGGCGCGCGCATCATCGCGGGCCGCTGCCTCGCAAAGGACCATCCGGTGGACGCCGACCTCGTCGTGGGCGTTCCCGAATCCGGCAATATGGCGGCTATCGGCTACTCGCTGGAATCGGGCATTCCTTACGGCATCGCGTTTACGAAAAACACGTATGTGGGGCGCACCTTCATCAGCCCGAAGCAGTCCAGCCGAGAGCGAGGCGTCCATGTCAAGCTGAACGTGCTGAAGGAAATCGTGCAGGGCAAAAAAATCCTGATGATTGACGACTCCATCGTACGCGGCACGACGAGCAACCAGATTGTCAGCATGCTGCGGGACGCAGGCGCAACCGAAGTCCACATGTGCGTATCGGCGCCGCCGTTCCTGCACCCTTGCTACTTCGGCATCGACATCCCATCGGAGGATCACCTGATTGCCCACGACAAAACCATCGAGGATATCCGCCGCGAGATCGGCGCCGATTCCCTCGGCTACCTGAATCTTGCCCGCTTGTCGGAAATGGTCGGCGGCCTGCCGATCTGCACCGCCTGTTTCAGCGGCGACTATCCCATCGACCCGCCGACAGAGGATATTCGCGGAGAATACGCCAGATGAAAAAGAAGCACGTCCTTTTTTGGGGACGTGCTTCTCTGTATGTCAGGCTAAAAAAGGAAATGAGTAAGCATCTCTGCGAACTCTTGCGGGCTCATGGCGCGGAGTATCTTCTGCCGCTCCGGACTTGGGATATATTTAGCGAGCCGCATAAAAAGATTTACGGCATTTGTTTTTCCGACCAGTGGCCCCATCAAGACGACGAATGCATCCAGCGCGCCGACGACGGCTTTCCGAATCTCGTCAGCCCCGTTTCCGGCAGGCAAGAAAACAGCGATACAGGATTTCTTGGATTCGACAGAAATCTCATTGGGTTTGCCGTTATACGCGGACGCCATTTTTTGAAAATCTTTCTTGAAATCGTCGGAGGCAAATTCGGAAAGCATTATGGCAAGCTGATGCGGATCAACGGTGGACAATATTTCCTTTCTGGCCAGCAGCGGAATGTTTTCGCAAAGGCAGAAGAACCGGCTCCGGCTTTTTTCAAGACCGAGCCGCGTAGCCGTCAACGTCAGGAACTCATCGAATGCCTGTTGCGCGTTGGCTAAAAGCATTTCATTGGAAGAACCTTTTTTGGCAATGCAAAATGTTTTTGCGAGCCAGTTCTTCCAAGCATCGTGGGAGCCACTTTTCTTTTCCGATTCCCCCTGCTTGGCTTCTTTTTTAATGTCGCCGGCAAGATCTCCTTGCGGCTGAATTCCGCCAGAAGCCAACCCGATGCCCGCCATGTCTGATTTCTTTTCCTGCGCAAGCATAGCCGCGTTTCGTGCGGCGCGCTCCGTCTCCTCGGCCACTGATTTCATCACGGCGCGCTTGACGAATTCAAGGGCGCTCATATTTTGTTCCGCTGCATATTTTTCAATCAGTATAGAGTCGGCATTATTGAAGGACAATGAGAGTTCCATAAAATCATCTCCTTGCTGAAAATTCCGCCTTTTTCATCATACATTGTCCCATGTAAAAAGTCAATTTACCAACACCGATACACAAAAGAAAAATCCCCAAAAACGACGCAAAGGCAATCCCCGTGTTCGGCGGGGATTGCCTTTATTGATTGCCTGCTTTTACTCTGTCAGTCCGTCCGCTACGGCGGCGAATTCGACCAACGAGAGCGTTTCGCCGCGTCTTGCCGCGTCCACTTTCGCTTTGTCCAAAGCCTTCCCGATTTCTTCCTTGGAAGCGCCGGTTGTCTTCAGCGCGTTGGACAAGGTTTTCCTCCGCTGCCCGAAAGCCGCTTTCACGACGCGAAAGAAAAGCTTTTCATCCTTCACCGTCACGGCGGGCGTCTGCCGCACCGCGCAAACGATGACGGCCGAATCCACCTCCGGCGCGGGCAAAAAACAATTCGGCGGCACGTCCAGCACAATCTCCGGCTCCGTATAATATTGCACCGCCACCGAGAGCGCTCCGTAGTCCCTGCCGCCGGGAGGCGCCGTCATGCGCTCCGCCACTTCCCTTTGCACCATCGTGACAATCCGCGTGATCGGGAGCTTTTGTTCCAGCAGCGAAAGCAAAATCGGCGTCGTGATGTAATACGGAAGGTTTGCGGCAACTTTGAAAGGCGCGCCGCCCATCAGCGCGGCAATATCCGTTTTCAGGATATCGCCCTGCACGACGTTTAAATGCTCGTAACCTTTTAACGTTTCGGCAAGCACGGCGGGAAGCTTCTTGTCCAGCTCCACCGCCGTGACCTCCGCGCCAGCTTCCAAGAGTCCCTGCGTCAGCGTTCCGATACCGGGGCCGATCTCCAGCACGCGATCCCCCGGCTCAATTTCCGCCGCCTCGACGACGGCTCGCACCACGCCGGGAGAAATCAGGAAATTCTGCCCGAGCCGATGGGAGGCATGCAGATTGAAAGCTTTCAATATGTGCCGCGTCACGCCTTTATCAGCAATCTGCGGAGTCAACATTTATTTTCCTCCTCGTCGAGTTCTTGCAGGCCGGAGTCAAATTCCTCCCGCGTCACGCCGTAATGATTGAGCCGTTTCAAAAACGTCTTGGCATTCGCGAAGCCTACTCCGAGGCGCGCGCCGAGCCGCGCCCGCCTCTCCGAAGCCCCGTCGCCGCCTGAGAGTCCCGCCGCAATCAAATCCGCCGCCGAAAAACGTTCCGCAGGATTCCAATCCAGCGTCCGCACCTTTTCCAGCGCGGCGCGTATCGCCTCCGGCGACGCCTGCTCCACGCCGATATCGTCGTTGGCAGTGGCTTCCTCCTTCGGCACAAAGGCATGCTTCGCCTCCGGGAATTTTTTCGACAGGAAGCGCCGAATCCGCTCCCCCGCCGGATCGGGGTCTGTCAAGATAATAATGCCCCGCCGTTTATAGGCGTCGCCTATGCTCGCTATCGTTCGTGGCGAGAGCCGAAAGCCGTCGGTGATGATGCAGTCCGCTTCCACCGCGCGGCTCACCGCCAAGACGTCCATTTTCCCCTCGACCACGAGAACTTCTTTTATCATGAAACGTCCCCCGCCGCTCCCAATATGGGCAGCACTGCCTTATAAACGTCCGCCGCGATGTCCTCCGGCGCTCTCGGCGTCGTCCCTTCTCCGCAGGAAACCCGCGCCCAGCCAAGCTTTGCCGCAGCCTCCGCGTAAGCCGCATGGACGCGGTGCAAATACGTCCTATCCTTTTCGTGGATATCCGCCGCACCCGTCTCCTTCGCCCGAGCCGCCAACAGCCGATCGCTGGCCTCGGGCGGCATGTCGAGGAACACGACAAGGTCGGGTCGGGGAAGCCCCAGCCGCGCATACTCGAAGTCATCCAGCCACGCGAAATACTCCTTCCGCGCTTCTTCGTCGGCGAGCTTCACCGCCTGATGGGCGAGATTCGAGGTCGTATAACGGTCGGAAAGAATCACGCCGCCCCTTTTGTAAGCCTCGCCCCACTTCGTATGAAAAGACGCGTAGCGGTCCACCGCAAAAAACGCCGACGCCGCGTAAGCGTCCACGTCCGCCGCCTGTTTGCCGAAATCCCCGCGCAGATACATCTTGACGAGCGCCGAAGAATCCGATTCGTAGTCGGGAAAAGAAACCCGCGTCACGTCGCGTCCTTCCGACAAAAGCCGCTCATAGAGAAGCCGCGTCTGCGTTTCCTTGCCGGAAGCATCCCCCGCCTCAAGGATAATCAGTTTGCCCTGTTTTTCCATAAATCCCCCTATTTCACAACGCAAATCGTCGAAAGCGACGGATCCTGCGGCCCGGTCACTTTCAGCCCGATGCGCGCCGTTTCCCGCAAATAGCCGATTGCCTCCGGCGTGATCCGTTCCCCCGGCACAATCGTCGGAATCCCCGGCGGATAAAAGGCAATCTCCTCCGCCGCGACGCGCCCCGCCGCCTTTTCCAACGGTACGCTTTCCCGCTCCGAGAAAAACGCTTCGCGCGGCGAAAGCACCGTCGGCAGCATCGGCGGCGTCGTTACGGGCAAAACCGCGGCTTCCGCCCTGTCCGCATATTCCCTCGAAAGCGCCGTCAGCGCCCCGAGGAGCCGCTCCGTTTCCTTCTCCGTATCCGCCATGGAAACGATGAACAACACGTTCCGCGCGTCGGCAAGCTCCGCCTGTATCTTCTTTTCCCGAAGGAACCGCATAGCCTCCTCGCCCGAAAGTCCGAGCCCCGATACGTTCACCGTCAGTTTTGTCACGTCGAGAGCCGCAGCGCCGGGACGCCTCATTCTCTCCCTGCCAAAGCACCAGAGCCCCGGCAGATTGTTCACCGCCGTACGAAGCGCCTCCGCCATGCGCACCGCGCGTCCGACGCGCATGGTTCCCTCTTCCTCCATTTGCAGCCGCGCGATATCTATCGACGCCATCAGGAGATAATTCGGACTGGTGGTGGCGAGAACGGACGCCGCTCTCCGCACCCGTTGGGGAGAAACGCGCTCTCCCTTGCGGAAAAGAATTGAGGCCTGCGTCATGGCCCCCAAGAGTTTATGCGTACTCTGCGCCACAAGATCCGCGCCGCAGGAAAGCGCATCGGGCGGCAGCTCGTCCGAAAAGCGAAGATGCGCTCCATGCGCCTCATCCACTAAAAGCGGCAGCCCCTTTTCATGAGCCGCCGCCGCAATCTCCCGAAGCTCCGACGCCACGCCGTAATAAGTCGGATAAACCGCGATGACCGCCCGCGCCGACGGATGTTCGTCGAGAGCGCGGCGCACCGACGACGCCGTCACGCCATGGGCAATCCCGAGCTCCTCGTCCGTTTCCGGCGTCAGATAAACGGGCCGGGCGCCGGACAAAATCAGGCCGCCGACAACAGAGCGATGCATGTTTCTCGGTACGATTACCTCGTCCCCCGGCGAAAGCGCCGCCGTCATCATCGCGTGGATGGCTCCCGTGGTGCCGTTCACCGAAAAAATCGCCTCGTCCGCTCCCCAAAGTCGCGCCGCCTTTTGCTGCGCCTCTTTGAGACAGCCTTCCGGACGATGCAGGTCGTCCAGCTCGTCCGCCAGCGACACTTCCTCGCGCAATCCTTCCTCCGTCACCAATTCACGAAGCAGCGGATGCGCGCCGAGTCCCTGTTTATGCCCCGGCGTATGAAAAGCAAGGGCGCCGCTCGCCGCGTACGCTTTCATCGCCGCCGCAAGTGGCGCCCTCTCTCTTTCATTCATCGATGCTTCCTTCCCCGGCAGTCAGCGCCGCCTCCCCATTATCCGCCATCTCTGCCCGCGCCGCTTCGCTCTCCGCCAAGACCTCCGCCGTCAATTCATCCTCAGGCGGGGCTTCATGCAGCACCTGCTTTCGCGGCAGCCGCTTCCGGCGGGCCGCCTCCTCCCGCGTTTCCGGCAACGCGTTCTCCGGCTTCAAGGGGAATCGCACATGAACGCGGGTTCCCTGTCCCGGCTTCGAGGAAACCACAAACTGGGCGCCGACAATCATCGCCCGCTCCCGCATACCGAGCACCCCGAAATGTTCTTCTCCCGATTGGCTCGGGTCCATCACGGCCTCGGCGTCAAACCCTTCTCCTTTGTCCTCAATCAATATGGATACCGCCGTATCCGTATAAAGCATACGCAGGGAAGCGCGCGACACATTCGCGTGATGCACCACATTGTTCAGCCCTTCCTGCACAATGCGGAAAAGCGCCGCCTTGACATGCGCTTCCAGCGGAACCTCCACGCCCTCCAGCGTCATCGTCACCGTCAAAAGCCCGCGGTCATGCAGCTGATGTACCAGCTGATCTATCGCCGCCACCAGCCCCAAATCATCAAGAGCCATCGGCCGCAGGTCGAAAATAATCTGGCGCACGTCGGACAGGCATTCCTTCAAATGGCGGCGAAGAGTCTGCAAGCTCATCTTCGCCTCTTCCTTGTCCATGTCCATCAGCCGTTCGCAAATCGACGCCTCCAGCATCACGTTGGCGATGCCCTGCGCCGGGCCGTCGTGAATCTCCCGCGACACGCGCAGACGTTCTTCCTCCTGCGCCCGGATGATTGCCGCGCTCAGGAATTTGTTCTTCGACGCCGCCTCCATTTGGGAAACCACGTCGCTCAAAGAAGAACTGAGGAAATTCAGCATCGAGCTGATTCGCATAGCCAGACGCTCCGCGCCTTGCAGCGTCGTCTGCAAATGCAGCATCTGGGATTCCAACTGATTGCGGAGTTCGCGAAGCTGCTTCTCCCTGTCCCGCGCCGCGCTGAGACGCACCTGCACCTCTTTGACGGCGTCGTAAGCCTTGCGAATCTGTTCTTCCGAATAATTCGCGCTGACATGGACCAGTTTCTGTTTTTGCGACTGTTCTTCCGCCGCAAGGGCGTCCACTTCGTCAATGACTTCCCTGGTTTGACGGCGCACCTCGTCGAGCGTCTTCCGGCTCGATTCCACCTCTCGCCGCGCCGCCTCATAGACGTCAAAAAGCTGCGACTTGCTGCCCTCAATGCCCGCAACCATGGAATGAAGGATATTCTGTAATTGCTTTTCCCCTAACTCTGCGGACGAATACTGCCCTTCCGTAGCTTTCTCCGTTGTCTCCATCTTCACACTCCCCGAGCCGCCGTTACGCGGTCATTTCCCGTCGTACCGAATCGCGGCGCGTCGTCGCTATATCCTCGTAATACAATTCTTTCGCTTTTGAAAACCCGTTGAACGTAGTGGCGCTGGCGGAAGTATAGGCTCCGCAATCCGGCACCAGCAACAAATCTCCCCGCTGAAGCTCCGGCAGAGATACGCCTCGCCCTACAAAATCTATGGAATCGCAGCTGGGGCCTAAAATCGTCGCGCGCCCCTTCGGGCCTTCGCGAAACGCCTCGTAGGAATACGTCCAATGGTCAAAAATCGCTCCCGACAGCGTCCCGTAAAGGCCGTCGTCGATCGTGTACCAAAACTCCTCGCCGCGGCGCTTAACCCCGATGACCGACGTCACCAAGTTCACCGCCGGACCGATGAAAAAACGCCCCGGTTCCGCCCAAAGCTCCGTATCGGGAAACAATCGGTCGATTTGCCGCGCAATCCGCCGCATCATCGTCTCCGCATCCGTCGACTCCATGCCCGCCATCGGGATGGGAAACCCGCCGCCGATATCGAGCATCGAAAGCCGCATACCCGCCGCCTCCGCCTCGTCGAAAATGCGGCGGCAAACCAGCAGCGCCTCTTCATAGGCCTCCGCGGAAATCGACTGACTGCCCACATGAAAGGCTACGCCTTTTGGAACAAGCCCCGCGTCCCGCGCCTGCCGAAGAAGCGAAATCGCCTCCTCAGGTTCCGCGCCGAATTTCGCATTCAAATCCACCAATGCCTTATCGTTGCGGATTCGGATGCGCGCCAAGACCTCTGCGCCCGGCGCAAGTTCCGCCATCTTCCCTATCTCGTCCGCATCGTCGAACGTCATACGCTTCACGCCGAGCCGTGCCGCCGTCCGAAGACCCTCCGGCATCTTCACGGGATTCGCGTAAATCATGCGCGCACCCTCGACGCCTATTTCCGCGAGCGTCCGCATCTCGCCCGCCGACGCGGTATCAAAGCCCGCCCCCAGCGACGCCAAAAGCGACAGCACCCGGGGCGCGGGATTCGCTTTCATCGCATAATACGCGTTGACGCGCGGCAAATTGCGGCGAAACATATCATACTGCTTCTCCACCTGCGCCAACGAAATCACAATAAACGGCGTTTGATGGCGCGCCGCCAGCGCCTCCGCTTCTTCTCTTGTGAGACGAAAGCTTTCCATATCGCACTCCCGTTCTCTCGCGACCGAGGCCGTCTCATTTACTTGCATATTCTTATTTATTGTAATACGCCCGCGCCTTCGGCGCAACAGATTTTTTAAACCGCAGGGAAACGATTCTCGGCTCCCACCCGGCTGACGTGAGCACCTCCTGTCCCGCATGAAACAACGCGAGCTGCAGACGCGCCACGCGTTTTCCTTGAAGAACCGCGGCGGATGCGGAGCATGAAACGCGCCCGCTCCTATATGTAAGACGATGAGCGGACAAAAAGACCGAATCTCCGCGAAAAATTGCTTGCTTTTCCCCGCGCCGCAGATTAAAATGATAAGAACTGAAGTTTATACTAATCACTGTCAAGAATCTTTGATTTCTTAGTCAAAGATCGGTATTACAAATACAAAGGAGACTGAAACATGGCCTTCATGGACAAAATCCAAAAATTCCTCCCCGAGCGGTTCCGCAAGAAAAAAGATCCGGCCACGGGACTGAAGGAAAACCGGACCAAAGAAAAAGCGAACATCAAGACCTCCTTCGCCGTTTACTGCAACGCGAACCACGACACGAAGGACGGAAAGCTTTGTCCGAAATGCACGGCGCTTCTCACTAACGTCCTGCTGAAGATTGGGCATTGCAAATACGGCGTCACCAAGCCGCTTTGCGACCACTGCGACGATCAATGCTTCGGCGAGGCCGCCAACAAGACGTTCATGGAAATCATGGACGGCTCCCGCACGGGAATGCTCGTCCGTCACCCCATTATGACCGTACGGCACAAGATCGTCG
>JAEERZ010000075.1 GCA_016286075.1 Selenomonadaceae bacterium | reverse complement strand
CCGGCGAAGTGCGATCCATTTCGGCGATGCGCTTCGCGACGTCCGCCTGCTTGTCCGACGGGAGCGCCGTAAGGATCATCGCCGCCTGGTCGGCGTCGAGATACGCCATGACCAGCGCGATGGTCTGCGGATGCTCATTCTGGATAAAGTTCAAAAGCTGGGACGGGTCGGTCTTCCGAAGGAAATCGAAAGGCCGCACCTGAAGGCTCGTGGTCAGACGGCTCAAGATATTGGCCGCCTTCTCGGAGCCGAGCGCTTTTTCGAGAACGTCCTGAGCGTATTCAAGGCCGCCGCTGGAGAGATAATCCTTCGCCATGGCGAGCTGGTAGAACTCGCTGATGACGTAGGCCTTCTGCGCTGGCGTGACCTGTTTCTGGCTGGCGATTTCCAGCGTGATGCGCTCGATCTCGTCGTCGCTCAGATGCTTGAAGACCGGCGCCGAAAGTTCCGGGCCGAGGGTAATGAAGAGGATGGCCGCTTTCTGCTGGTTGGACATATCCTCCAACGGTTCGTCGTACATATCATAATCCGGCATCGTTCATTACTCCTCCGCAAGCCAGGTCTTCACAAGGAGAGCAACCTCCTCGGGCTTGTCGTTGATAAGCTTTTCAATAGCCTCACGCTGGGCTATAAGCAGTTTCTCTTCCTCCGTAAGCTCTTCCGGCGGTATCTCGTGCGCTTCGAGCGCAGCCGCGCGGGTTTCCTGACGCGCCAACTTTGCTTCCTCCTCCAGACGCACACGTTCCATCTCCGCCGCCTCTTCTTCTTGTCTCTGGCGTTCCAATTCTTCCTGTTCCGCTATCTCCGCCAGACGCCGCTCTTCTTCGAGACGAGCTTCTTCCGCTTCCCGCTCCAGACGCTCCTTCCGGCGTTTCCAAATGATATAGCCGACGGCGGAAGCTATAATCAGGATAATTATCGCTATTACTGCGTACATGATACGATTCTGCCTGTCTATCTCCGCCTGTTCCGCAGCCGCCATACGATCCCTGATTTCCGTATTGAACGGCAGCGGCTCCACGGATACCGTGTCGCCGCGCTCACGGTTCAATCCGACGGCGGAGGAGACGGAACGCATGATGCTGTCCCTCTGCGCCTGCGTGATATCGTCGTTGACGAGCACCGCGATATTTACGCGACGGATCGAGCCCGGAGAGGCCACGACCTTTTGTTTTTCTTCGTTGATCTCGTAGTTTTTCGTCGATTCTTTCTTTTCATAGTTCGCATTGGCTATCTCAGCCTCCGCGACGTATCCCGGCACATTCGCCTGCACGCCCGCCGGGCCGCCCGGATTGTTGGCGGTGCCGGTGTAGCTTTCGCTCATATCCTGCTGGCTGCGAATGATGCCGGAATCCTCGACCACCGGCGTAAAGGTCTGCCGATCGATCTGCTTTTGGTCGAAGTCCAGTTCCACATTGACGCGGACAAAGGCGCGCCCGGCTCCAAGAGCCTGATCGAGAAGGCTCTGTACGTCCTTCTGCATCCGCTGCTGGACTTTGCGCGTCATTTCCAGCTGCGTGATAGTCTTGGCGCTGACGCCCTTTTCTTCATACTCGTCTTCGTCGGGGTCGTTCAGTATCTTGCCCCGTTCGTCGACGATCGTTATATTTTCCGGCAACAGCCCTTGAATACTGTGGGCCGTCAGATTGACGATACCCTTGATCTCCTGCTTCGAAAGCGACTGGTCCGTTTTCAGCTTCAGCATGATCGACGCCGTAGCCGGTTTCTCGTTTTTCTTGTAGAGGCTGTCCTCGGCGAGTACGATATGAACGCGCGCCCTGTCCACCGCCGCAATCTGCTCGATGGTTCGCGTCAGCTCGCCTTGAAGGGCTTGCAGGTAATTGACCTTGTTCTGGAACTCCGTGACGCCGAGCTTGCTGTCGTCGAATATCTCGAAGCCCTTATGTCCGCGGGGAAGCCCCTGCGTGGCCAGATCGAGACGGACCTTGTGGACGTCCTTGGACGAAACAAGCACAGTGACGCCCTGTTCCGTTTCCTGCACCTCGTATTGTATTTTCTGTTCATTCAGCTTGGCTACGACGTCCCCTGCATCTTTCGTTTCCATATTTGTGAAAAGCGGCACAAGGTCGGGCTTCCTGCCATAGAGAAAACTCGCCCCGACAATGGCCGCCAGCAGCAGAACCACCGCCCCGAGGGCGATGTACCGCTGCTTTTTCGTCGTCTTATTCCAAAGCTGCAGATATCGTTCTTTCCAATCTGGCATCTTTTCCATCCCTTCGCTTTGTTACGCAAAAGCAAAAGATTGTCAGACCTGCATGCGCATAAGCTCCTGATAGGCAGACAGAGCCCTGTTCCTGACCTGCATCGTGAGCTGCAAAGCGATTTCCGCCTTTTGCCCGGCGATGACGACCTGGGAAATATCGTCTACCTCTCCCGCAGCCAGCGCCGCGTTCATGGCGTCGGCTTTATTTTGCAGCGAATTGGTTTCTTTCAGCGCGTCCACAAGATATTGGCTGAAGGACCTGACTTCCGGCTCGGGAATCGTCTCTCCCAAATGGCTTTCCGCGCTCATTTTCACCGGCGTCATCTGCAAAGGCACCATTTCCATAACGTCACCTCAATCTGAATTATATAAATCGTTATTTCCGAATCAGCCTGCGTCAGCTCTTCCCGATGTCGAGGGCCTGCGTCGTCATGGCTTTTGCGGCGTTGATTGCCGTTACGTTCGCCTCGTATGCGCGGGAGGCCGTGATCAAGTCGACCATTTCCGCGACGGCGTTGACGTTCGGGCGCTCCACATATCCCTCGGCGTTGGCGTCGGGATGGCCCGGATCGTAAACGAGCGGCCCCTGCCGCCTGTCCTCTTCGATGCGCACGGCGCGGACGCCGTTGCCGCGGTCGCGGTTCTTCCTGTTTTTATGCAGGGCGTTGGCCATGAAAAAGCCGAATCCCTTTTCTCTATCGTACTCGCGCGGCTGGAACACCACATACCGCCGGTGATACGCGCCGCCTTCCAGCGTGCGCGTTGTATTCGCGTTGGCCAAGTTGTTGGAAATCACGTCCATCCGCAGACGTTCCGCCGTAAGGCCGGACGCCGAGGTATCAATCCCGCCGAACATGCTCATCCTTCATTCCCCCTCAACACCAAAGACTGTCAACTCTCTCCGCCCTGCATGACGGACTTGATCTTGGAAATATGCCCGCTGAGCTGCCGCGTCAGCGCGTTGTAGTAAAGCTGGTTTTTCGCAAGGCTCGCCATCTCCATGTCAATGTCCACATTGTTGTTGTCCGCGCGCATGGTAGTGGAGTCGTCGCGCTCCACCCGAGCCTGTGCCGGCGCGAATTTCCCCACGGGCAAATGCTTGTCGTGGGTGCGAACGAGCGGCAACTTCCCCTCGTCGCCGTCGCCGTATATCTCCTTCGCCAGAAGCTCCTCAAACACGACCTGGCTCCGCTTGAAATTCGGCGTGTTGATATTCGCGAGATTATCCGAGATAACCTCATGCCGAAGATTTGCCGCGGAAAGGCCGCGTTCTATATAGTCGAACGTCGGCGACCGCATGATCTGATCAAGCATACCTATCCCCCCGCAAAGACTTCCCCTCAAAGAAAACACGAATCAGACACACGAAATAAGCTCCGGCGGCTTTTTGACACGCAAAAAGACTGCGGGCAATAACGGGTGCCTACACAAACTTCCTTTATTTTATCATATTTTGTATATTTTACCATGTTTTTCACAAGAAAATAACAATATTTGCTACTTTTTAACAAAAATATAATAAATGAGAAATCTGTCCCAAACAGCGCGGAATTGTGCCCTTTTGTCTGCCTCAATGCCTCAGTTTCGCGATCTCTCCGAGCAAGTGCCTGTTGAGAACCTTGATATACGTGCCTTTCATGCCGAGAGAACGGGATTCGATGATACCCGCCGATTCAAATTTGCGAAGCGCGTTGACGATGACGGAACGCGTAATCTTATTCTCATCGGCGACCTTGGAGGCGATCAGGAGACCTTCCATACCGTCAAGTTTGGAGATGATCGCATCTGCGGCCTTGAGCTCCGAGAAGGAAAGCGTAGCCAAGGCGATCTGCACGGTCGCCTGCTCCCGCGCGCCCACTTCAATCTCCTGCGTGCGTTCACGGAGCATTTCCAGTCCGACCACCGCCGCGCCGTATTCCGCAAGGATCAAATCGTCGTCGGTGAAAGTCTCGTCGTATTTTGCGAGAATCAGCGTACCGATCCGCTCGCCCACGCCATAAATCGGGACTATCGTCGTATTTTTCCCGTTGAACGCACACGGGGTGTTATCCGACGCAAACGCACACATCCCGCTTTTCGATCTGAGATTCGCCGCCGTCTCGTCGCTCTTCAAAAGCCATTTCGCATACTTTTTCGGGAAAGTTCCTTTTTGGATGACCTTGTCCACCATCAGGTCGCACTCGAAATCATCGACGAACGCATGGCCCGAAATTTTGCCGTCTTTGTCCGCAATGTAGACATTCGCCCCGATGACGTTGCAAAGGACGCGGGACACGCTTTCGTAGTCCACGTTCTCCATCCGCTGCAGCAGCCGATTGATCTTTCTCGTCTTTTCCAACAGAGTCGCCATTTCATCCTTCCTTTCCATTCATAACCGCATAATTGTCAGAATTATTTTATATAATATCATATCTTCTTATTTATGTATATAAAAAAATCGCATGTTTCCGAAAATTTTGGCAACATGCGATTTCGTTTTACAGGATGAAGCGGCTCAAATCCCTGTCCTCCGCCAGCTCCGAGAGCTTCTCCCCGACATAGTCGGCGTCGATTTCAATCTTTTTTTCTTCCAGCTCCGGCGCGTCGAAAGAAATCTGTTCCAACAGTTTTTCCATCAAAGTGTGAAGTCTCCGCGCGCCGATGTTTTCCGTCTGGGCGTTGACCTCGCAGGCCATCTGCGCGATACGGCGGATAGCCTCCTCCGTGAAGGAGATTTCGACGCCCTCGGTGGCAAGAAGCGCCTGATACTGTTTTATCAAAGCATTCTTCGGCTCCACGAGAATGCGGCGAAAGTCCTCTTCCTTCAACGACGCCAGCTCGACGCGAATCGGGAACCGCCCCTGCAGCTCGGGAATCAAGTCGGACGGCTTCGCCGTATGGAAGGCGCCCGCCGCGATGAACAGCACATGATCCGTCTTCACCGGACCGTATTTCGTCATCACCGTGGAGCCTTCGACGATGGGCAGAATGTCGCGCTGCACGCCTTCCCGCGAGACGTCATGCCCGCCCCCCGACTGGCCGTCCTTGACCGCAACCTTGTCGATCTCGTCCAAGAACACGATTCCGCTGCGCTCGGCGGCCTGAATCGCCTCCGTTGAAACCTCGTCCATATCGACGAGCTTGGCGGCTTCTTCCTGGGCGAAGATCTTGCGCGCTTCTTTGACGGCGACCTTGCGCCGCTTGTGCTTTTTCGGCATGAGGCCGGAAATCATATCCTGCAAATCGCCGCCCATGCTTTCGAGGCTCGACCCGGCGAACATGCCCACCATCGGGCGCCCCTGGTCCTCGACCTCAATCTCGATCATCTCGTCTTCCAGCTCGCCCGCGTCAAGACGTTTCTTGCACCAGGCGCGTCCCGCCTTGTATTTAGGCTCGCTCTCTTCTTCGGAAACGGCGGCTGCCGTGCTGTCCGCCGCTCCGAAAAGCCGTCCCAGCGGATTCTTCGAAGGCTTCGGTTCGGGCACGAAGGCGTCCAGTATCCGCTCCTCCGCAAGCTGCTCCGCCTTTTCCCGCACTTCCTCCATGCGTTCCTTGCGCACCATGCGCACCGCCGTTTCCGCCAAATCCCGGACGATAGCTTCCACATCGCGGCCCACATAGCCCACCTCGGTGAACTTCGTCGCTTCGACCTTGACAAAAGGAGCCTTGACCAGCTTTGCCAGGCGGCGCGCGATTTCGGTTTTGCCGACGCCGGTGGAGCCGATCATCAAAATATTCTTCGGAATCACGTCGTCGCGCATGGACTCGTCGAGCTGGCGGCTGCGCCAGCGGTTGCGTAGGGCGAGAGCGACAGCGCGCTTTGCCTGATCCTGTCCGACCACGTATTTATCCAGTTCCTCGACAATCTGCCGGGGCGTCTGCTCGTTAATCTGCAAAGAAATATCCTCCTCGTATTGCAGTGTGAAGAGTTAAGAGTGGAGAGTGAAGATATTACATATTCATGGCGCTATCTCCACTCTTCACTCTCTACTCTCCACTCTTTAATCAGTCCAATTCCTCGACCTTAATATTGTGATTCGTAAACACGCAGATGTCGGCAGCGATTTCCAGCGCCTCCTGCGCGATCTCCGCCGCGCTCATGAAAGCGGCGTGCTTTTTCAGCGCGCGGGCCGCCGCCAAGGCGTAAAAACCGCCAGAGCCGATAGCCGCCACGTCGCCGTCCGGTTCTATGACTTCTCCGTTGCCGGAAACCATCAGGAGCGACTCGCTGTCGGCGACGAGCAGCAGGGCTTCGAGGCGGCGGAGCACCTTATCCGTGCGCCATTCCTTCGCCAGCTCTACCGACGAGCGAAGCAGATTCCCGTTGAACTCCTCCAGCTTCGCCTCGAATTTCTCGAAAAGCGTGAACGCATCGGCCACCGAACCAGCGAAACCAGCCAGCACGCTGTCATGGTAAATGCGGCGCACCTTGCGGGCGTTCGCCTTCATCACCGTGTGCTGACCGAAAGTGACCTGCCCGTCGCCGGCGATGGCCGTCCTGCCCTCATGACGGACGGCGACAATGGTGGTGGCGTGAAATTCATTCCGTTGCTGTTCCATGACGCTCCTCCTCCAAACCTGTGCCATTTTTCAAATCAAAATTTCTGAGGTAGGAAAGTAGGATTTTCCTACTTCAAAAATTTGGCATGAATGTTTCTTTGAACTGTTCCAGCGCCGAAAGCGCGCGTTCCGCGATTTTCTGCTTTTTCAGCTTCTTGTCCCGCACCCGCTCTGAAAGCGGCGGCATCAGCCCGAAATTCACGTTCATCGGCTGAAAATGCACGGGATCCGCCGTGGTGATATAATGCGCCAGCGCGCCGTGAGCCGTTTCCGGCGGAAATACGAGCGGCTCTGTTCCTGCAAGAATCCGTGCGGCGTTCACTCCGGCCATCAAGCCCGCCGCCGCCGACTCCACGTAGCCCTCCACGCCGGTCATCTGCCCCGCGAAAAAAATCCGCGGATCGTCCGCAAGCTGCATGGTCGGACGCAAAACGAGCGGCGAATTGATAAACGTATTGCGATGCATGACGCCGTATCGCGTGAACTCCGCATGAGCCAGCGCGGGAATCATGGAAAAGACGCGCCGCTGCTCCGGCCACGTCAAATGCGTCTGAAAACCGACGATATTGTAAAGCGTCCCCGCCGCATCGTCCTGCCGAAGCTGCACCACGGCATACGGCCGCTCCCCCGTCTCCGGGTGTTCGAGGCCCACGGGCTTCATCGGGCCGAAGAGCAGCGTGTCTTTGCCCCGCGCCGCCATGACCTCGGCGGGCATACAGCCCTCGAAAAACACTTCTTTCTCGAAATCGTGGGTCGGCGCTTTCTCCGCATTCACAAGCGCTTCCCAAAACGCCTCGTATTCTTCCTTCGTCAGCGGGCAGTTGATATAGGCCGCCTCGCCTTTGCCGTAACGCGAAGCGCGATAGGCCCGCGTCATGTCCACGGAATCCAGCGTCACGATTGGAGCGGCGGCGTCGTAAAAATAAAGCCCTTTGCCGCCCGTCAGCCGCGCCACGTCCTCCGCCAGCGCGCCGTCCGTCAGCGGACCGCTGGCGACAATCGTAACGGCATCCTCGGCGACGGGAACAGAGTCGAGACGCTCGCGCCGCACCTCAACCAGCGGATGGTTTTCGACGTGCTCCGTAATGTAGCGGCTGAAGCCCTCCCTGTCCACGGCCAGCGCGCCGCCCGCAGGAACGCGGGTCGCGTCGGCGGCCTCCATGACAATCGAGCCGAGCCGCCGCATCTCTTCCTTCAATACGCCGACGGCGTTTTCCAAACCCGCCGCCCGGAGCGAATTGCTGCACACGAGCTCGGCAAATCCGCCGGTCTTATGCGCAGGCGTGGATTCCACGGGACGCATCTCATAAAGCGTCACCCGCGCGCCGCGCCTCGCCGCCTGCCATGCCGCCTCGCTGCCCGCCAATCCCGCGCCGACAATGAGGATTCGATTGATTTTGCTAACGGTATCCATAGATTATTTCTTTTTCGCCGTCGTTTTCTTCGCGGCCTTTTTCACAGTCGTCTTC
The DNA here is from genome assembly GCA_016286075.1 of Selenomonadaceae bacterium. Lineage (GTDB taxonomy): Bacteria > Bacillota > Negativicutes > Selenomonadales > Selenomonadaceae > RUG12372. The sequence goes on along the minus strand of JAEERZ010000075.1, from coordinate 1,102 downwards.
TTTGCCGCTGTCTTTTTCTTGGCGGCCGCCGCTTTCTTAGGCGCCGCCTTCGCCTCTGCTCCCCCTTGCGCCTTCTTCTCGGCGCGGGCGCGCAGGCGCTCCAATTCTTTGTTGATCGGATGGTCCACGCGGGTCTTGCAGCTTTCGTTTACGCAATACCGCAGCGTGCGCCCGTTCTTGAAGTAATGACGGAGCACCAAGGAACCGCAGGTCTTGCAGGGCTCCGTTTCGGGAACGTCCCAAGTCACGAAATCGCAATCGGGATAATTCTTGCACCCGTAAAAAATCCGTCCGCGCCGCGTGCGCCGCTCCACGATGCTGCCGCCGCAGCGAGGGCAGAATGCGCCCGTGTCCTTCAGATACGGCTTCGTGTTCCGGCACTCGGGGAAACCGGGGCAAGCCAAGAACTTTCCGAACCGTCCCTGCTTGACCACCATACGGCGGCCGCAATGCTCGCAGATTACGTCGGATTCCTCCACGGGAAGCTCCACATGGCCGATGGCTTCGTCGGCCTCTTTCAGCGTTTTCTCAAAAGGACTGTAGAAGTCCGCGAGGAACTTGTTCTTGCCGCGCTTGCCGTCGGCGATCTCGTCCAGCTCGGTTTCTATCGTGGCGGTGAACTTCACATCCACAATGTCCTTGAAATACTCCTCCAGCATCTTGACGACAATCTCCCCGAGCTCCGTCGGACGGAAAGTCTTTTCCACGCGAACCACATAGCCGCGGTTGATAATCGTCTCAATGATCGGCGCATAGGTGCTCGGACGGCCGATTCCCTTTTCCTCCAGCGTCTTGACCAGCGACGCCTCGTTGTAGCGCGGAGGCGGCTCGGTGAAATGCTGCTCGGGAAGGACGGCGGAGAGATCGAGAATGTCGCCGACGGAAAGCTCCGGCAGCACCACGTCTTTCTCCTTCTTGCTGCCTTCCGCGTAAACCGCCGTGAAGCCCGGGAATTTCATCACCGAACCGGAAGCGCGGCAGCCATAATGCTTGCCCCCCGCTATCCCCACAGCCAGCGTGTCGTAAACGGCGGGGCTCATCTGGCAGGCGACGAACCGCTGCCAAATCAGCGTGTAAAGTTTCAACTGGTCGCCGGTCAGGA
>JAEERZ010000074.1 GCA_016286075.1 Selenomonadaceae bacterium | reverse complement strand
TGTGGTCATCTTCGCCATGGGCTCTTTTTGTGTCCCTCCGTTCAGCTCGGACGGAAAGGACACAAATTATGAAAAAAAGTGACAATCAAGATTCCCACATCAATTCCGCACAAGGCCAGGCACTCGAATCACACGGGAACCTCATCCCCCATCATCGCCCCAACCCCATAACAGGCGAACTCGATTGGTTTGTCCCACAAGAGATTAAGGAGCCAGCCGACGAGGAACTGGCAAGGCTGCGCGGCTTCGAAATTGGCTGGACGAAATATGGGTTTCGTACCATTCGCGCTGCAATGATTCCTTGCAGGCTCGTGGCGAGGGATGCGAACGGCAACGAGTATTTTATCGATACGCCGTCCGAGATTCAGCATCAACGATATTGTGCCATCATGGGGGACGAATGGAAGGAGCAGGATGCGGCAAAGCAGGCTGGTCGATGCCAAATCCCTGACGGACGCGGTGGGGTCAAGCGCTGCCCGACACGCATCCCAAATCCGACCTACGTCCCCGGCGGTGATATGCCAAAGACACTCCCCATTTCTTGCATCGGGTGCAATTACGAACCTTATAAGTCAGCATGTACCATTGTGACGTTTTCAAACTTAGAATCGAGCCATCTTGAAACAGGCGATGAAATCCCGTTTGAGGCCGTCACGCCCGACCTGTACAATGAGGCAGATCGCTACATGCGGCTGTCCCCAGCGTTCGTTGACTTCGTCCGCACACGCGCACCCGAACTCGTCGGGCTTGCGAGTATGCTGACGCGGGAATACTCGAGGAGCGATGCCGCGCGGATGCTGGGCATCCCCACCAGCACGGCGGGGAGCCAGAAGCAGCGGCTTAGGAAACTCCTTCTTGAGTTCCTCGATAACTGCTTCATCCCCTAACGAGTCCGCCTGTTACAAAGCCCCGGAGCATTAGCTTCGGGGCTTTGTCCTTCTATATCAATCACGAGATCAAGCATACGACAACTAACTGAAACATCTACTTTTTCCCCCTCAAAATCCGTCCTCCCCTATTTACATCGCCTTTTTCTGTGTTATAATACCCTTGAAGCGCGGAAAAACGCGCAATAAACGAAAGAGGGGATTCTTTTGAAGAAAGCAGATTTCATCAAGGCTGTCGCCAAGAAAGCCGGCACGACGCAGAAAGAGACAGATGCAATTCTCGCTGCAGCTCTCGGAGCAATCAAAGATGCTCTGAAGAAGGACGATTCGGTAGCGTTCCTCAAATTCGGCACGTTCAAGATTTCGAAGCGCGCCGCTCGCAAGGGCCGCAACCCGCAGACGGGCAAGGCAATCCAGATTCCCGCTTCGAAGCTTCCGGTCTTCAAGGCCAGTGCAGCTTTCAAGGAACTCGTCAACGGAAAGAAAAAGAAGAAATAAGCAGCAAGAAACAGGCGCTCACCTGATGGTGGGCGCTTTTATTATGCCCGTATTTTGCTTAGTATCACATTTACTCTTGACAAAAAAGAACACACGCTCTATTATTATTTACAAACACTTTTTCGTTTTATCGAGAGGGGGTGCCAGCGATGGACGATGTCAAGCGTGCCTGTATTGCAATCGACCTCAAGTCGTATTACGCCTCCGTGGAATGCGTGGAACGCGGCCTTGACCCGCTGGACACGAACCTCGTCGTCGCCGATGAAAGCCGCTCAACAGGAACGATATGCCTCGCTGTCTCTCCCCCGCTCAAGGCGCAGGGCGTTCCAGGGCGTCCCCGCCTGTTCGAGGTCATTCAAAAGGTGCGGGAAATCAACAACAAGCGGAAATATCACGCGCCGGGACGGAAACTCGTCGGAGAGTCCATCAGCGACGCCGAGCTGATGGCCAACCCCGCGCTGTCACTCTCTTATATAACAGCCATGCCTCGCATGGCGCTTTATATCGACTACAGCGCACGGATTTATCAGATCTATCTACGTTTCGTCGCGCCTGAAGATATAGTCGTGTACTCCATCGATGAGGTGTTTATTGACGCGACGCCTTATCTCACCACATACAAGCTTACAGCGCATGAATTGGCTATGGAGATGGTGCGGGCGGTATTACGCGAAACAGGCGTCACGGCCACCGCAGGAATCGGAACGAATCTCTATCTCGCCAAGGTCGCAATGGACATCGTGGCGAAGAAGATGCCCGCCGATAAAGACGGCGTCCGCATCGCCGAGCTTGATGAAACAGCCTATCAGCAGAAACTGTGGAACCATCAGCCACTGACCGATTTTTGGCGAATCGGCCACGGCACGGCAGCGAAGCTCGCAAAGCACAATATGTTCACGATGGGTGACATCGCCCGCTGCTCAATAGGAGCGGCTACAGATTACTGGAACGAAAACCTTCTCTATAAGCTCTTCGGCGTCAATGCCGAGCTCCTGATTGACCATGCGTGGGGCTGGGAGCCTTGCACGATTGTGGATATCAAGGCATACAAACCGCAGTCGAAGAGCCTTTCCTCGGGGCAGGTTCTCCCGAAGCCTTATCCTTTCGCCAAAGCGCGATTGATTGTTTGGGAGATGACCGACCTTCTCGTTCTCGACCTTGTGGAGAAGGAACTTCTGACAGACCAGATGGTGCTGTACATCGGTTACGACCGGGAAAGCCTTCGGGACAAGAATGTATGCCGCCTCTATACGGGGCCTCTTTCCATCGACCATTACGGGCGCATGCGGCCAGCCTCGTCCCACGGCTCCATCAACCTTGAAAAGCCGACCTCCTCCGCGAAGAAAATCATCGCAGCGGTGCTGGAACTCTTCGACCGCATCGTGAATCCCCATCTTCTTGTCCGTCGCGTCAATATCACAGCCAACCATGTAACCACAGAAGCCCACGAGCAGGAACGGCCACAATCCTTCGACCTTTTCGCGGATACGGACGAGCAGATACGGGCGATGGAACAGGAGCAACGGGAACTGGCTGTCCAAAAAGCCGTCCTGAAAATCCAGCACAAATACGGGAAGAATGCTATACTTAAATGCAGCAATCTGGAGGAAGACGCAATGACACGGGAACGCAACGAACAGATCGGGGGGCATCGTCGATGACCACTCCAGCTGACAATCCCCACAAATACGATGATATGATTGGCCTCGGGCATCATGTATCGAGAACGCATCCGCCGATGGCAAGAATCAAACGCGCCGCGCAGTTTGCCTCCTTCGACGCCCTGACGGGCTTTGGGGCGGCCATCCATGAGGCGGGACGGGAAACGGAAGAGAAAAAAGAACTTAGCGAGGATGAGATTGATATGATTAACGCCAGACTTGCTGTTATCGAACAGCACATCAAGGAACAACCGAGCATTGCCGTCACATACTTCCTGCCGGACGAGAAAAAAGCCGGAGGCCGCTATGTGACGGTCTCCGGCAATGTGAGAAAGCTGGATGGAATAGAACGTGCTATAATCATGGCAGACAGGACAAAGATTCCCATCGAGGATGTGCGATATATCGAGGGGGAGTTGTTCCGAGGATTTGAGTAATGAGGCGATTTTATGATAAGAAATGTGATTTTCGACATTGGAAATGTGCTGATGGATTTCCGATGGATGGAGTATATGCATTCTCTGTTTGGCGATGACAACCAAACCATTGAAGCTGTCAATCAGGCAATATGACGTCACGGAACTTGGGTATCAATGGACGAGGGAACAAACGAAGCCACTGCCATTGAAAAGGCGGTCAGCCTTGTCCCAGCTCACGAAAACGAAATCCGCAGAGCGTTCGCCCATGCAGGACAAGCTATGCACAAGCAAGACTATGTCATTCCGTGGATACAGGAACTCAAGCGCATGGGAAAGCGCGTGTTTTACCTTTCCAACTATTCGGCGTTCTCCATCAAGGCTAATCGAGACGTTCTGGATTTTCTTCCCTATATGGACGGCGGCGTATTCTCGTATCAAGTACACATAGCCAAGCCAAATCCTGAAATATACCGCCTGCTGTGCGAGAAATATAATCTGAACGCTGAAGAATGCCTCTTCACAGACGATATGCCGGACAACATCGCGGCTGCCCAAGAATGCGGTTTTCACGCCGTGCTGTTTGAGGGCTATGAAAAATCGTATCCAGCGATCATGGAAACAATCCAAGCAAACGAAGACGGGGAATGAGCCTTATGTGCGGACGATATAGCGCAAACGACAAAGTTAACGACTGGATCTTAGAATACTGCAGTCTTCCGTCTGAGGGTATCCTTCGTGTGGGCGACATCCGTCCGGGCGAGCGCGCCCCAGCCATCATCATGGGACATTCCAAGCCGCTCATCGTGCCGATGACTTGGGGCATACAAGGCAAAAGCAGCCTCATCATCAACGCGCGGAAAGAGACGATATGGGAAAAACCATCCTTCCGGCACTTAATCCAAAACCGGAGATGCCTGCTACCAGCTTCCTGCTTCTACGAATGGGACAGCGAAAAGCACAAGGCCACACTCTCCGGCAAAGATACCGATATGCTTTTCTTGGCTGGTGTTTACCAAGCGGAGCCAGATGGCGGACGGTTCGTCATGATCACCGCACCCGCCGACGAAACCGTGCGGCCTATCCACGACAGGATGCCCGTACGGATTCCGGAGCACTTGGTTATGGATTGGCTGTCCAATGCAGAACTTGCAAAGGAGATTCTGGACTCGGCAACCGTTCCCCTTCGACGGGAGCAGGCCGTGGAGCAGATGAGTTTATGGGGAGAATAAGAGGAGTCCAAAAATGGTTCTTGAAACAAATCACTTGGCAATACATATTGCGTCGGAAGAAGAGATGACCTGCTTTATCGAAAAGCAGACGGATAAAACTCTGATAAAAGCATATAAAGAAATGTTACAGGGATGTCTCGATCATTCGGAAGACTGGGCTTGGTATGCAATGTGGATGATTGAGCAAAAAGGCGGCGCTTATGTTGGAAATTTATGCTTCAAGGGGCTTAATGCAGATGGTTCAGTTGAAATCGGATATGGGATCAGCGAAGAACATCAAGGGAAAGGTTACGCGACCGAAGCAGTTGACGCAGCCGTCGCTTGGGCTCTGAAACAGCCGGGAGTTTTCCGTGTGGAATCCGAGACAGAACCGGATAACAGAAAATCGCAAAGAGTCCTTGAAAAATGTGGGTTTATTCCGTCCGGAATCATGGGTAAAGAAGGACCTCGTTTCTTTAAAGTGTGTCAGTCCAAACATAACTCTCAACGTTAGCCCCCGCTATCGTTACATTTTATGCACACACCCGCTGCCACCATGCCGCCGTGCGGCCATTTTTTCTCTGTTTTTCTTCACCCCAAAATAAAAATGACCGCCAGAGATGGCGGTTTTTCTGTGCTTTCGCGGTATCGTTACCTTGTATCATAGTTGAGCTTCCGTTGTTCATTGGGACGTCATTATGGATACCATGCACCGATGCACCTACCTTGTACACCCCTCCCACCTATGGCGGCAGATTCCATGCGGTTTTTCCGCATTTTCCTCATGCTCATTTCTTTTACGCAACGCACTTTATGCATCTAAAGCACCCTGTCCAAACAAAACTACCCCATAAACTAACCCATTTTTATAAAAAAGAACAGGGCGTCGGTTTTATCCGATGCCCTGTAACCCTTGTCAAATATGGCGGAGTGGAGAGGATTTGAACCTCCGCTGGGTTGCCCCACTAACGATTTAGCAAACCGTCCTCTTCAGCCACTTGAGTACCACTCCAAATCGCCTGTTCCCGCAAGCAGCTATCACCGCTCGCGAACGAATATTATAGTAACATAAAATACAATCCGCGTCAAGGCACGCCCAATCTGTAAACGCCCGTTCAAGCGACCTTTGACTCGCAAGTCCGACGCCGACATGTATGCACGACAATAATCTTTAGTATGCGAACAAATAACAGCAAGAATACCAATGAGAACACGAAATCTTCCCGAATAGCTTCCGGCCCGACCAAGATCAAAATTATCAAAGCCAAAAAATACGGAATCACTTTCTGCAAATAATCGATTGTCTGCCCCAACCGCTTATGCAACAACGTTATTTCCTGTTCCTCGGTCTCGTCTTCGTCCGGGTATGTGGCAGTCAAAGCAAACAACCAAAAAGGAACGGTCCAAAATGGCGAAAACAATGTCGCCACCGGGAGTTCATAGATTTCAATGGCCAAGGATAATTGCTCTACAAAACAGCAGGCAAAAAAACTCAGACCTAACAGCAATGTCCTTTTTGTATAAAAACTGCTGTGCGCCGTTCCAAAAATAATCATCAGGATACCCGTAAAAAGCGCCAAATCAATGACAGACATATTCGCGTGGAAGAACATCGTAAAAAGATTGACGGATTCATCGGCGATCAAGGGCTGCAAAATGAAACGGTACAATAATCCGCCCAATGCGAGAATGGATACGAATACATCCAAAAAGATACTGCCGGAATCCACATTCTTGGTTTGACGTATATAGCAAATAAACGCGCAGCAACAGGTATAAGAATTCAGCAGGTAAAACAGATAGCAAAGTGAAGGCGATTCAGGAGCGACGCCTAAATAGTCCTCATTATAAGCCCAAAGCAAATCGCCGATAAAATAAAGCAAGCCTGTCAAGGCAAACCATATCCAGGGCCATCGCCTGTCCCCATGGTGGATTTTTAACCCCAACCAATACATCGGAAACGCCAAGATATTGCCAATCAACCCGAATGTAGCCGCATGAGACACAAACGGTTCAATATTAAAAATCAAGATCGCGTAAAACACAGCGACATAGAAAAAATATGCCATAATAGCGTTTTTTCGATAGCGCGCATTTTCCATATCCAAATCTCCCACGTTATTCCTAAAACCGTTGCCGTCTATTGTCCTATCGCGATAATCATAACATGAAAAAGTGCAAAACTCAATCGAAGTTATTTTCCTGCACACTCCCGCAAAAGGAAGTATAATGAAGATGTTAAACTGGTTTCATAGCAGGAGGAGATCATATGCCTGAGCAAGAGAAGAACAACGTGGAAAGCAATACGAAGGCCGTCAAGTTCCAGACGTTTCTGATGGAAAACAATATCAATGCGTTCAGCACGGAATCTTTGGAGGACCCCTTTAATACCGTGGTGTTCCGCTCGCGCATCGAGACGAAGGGACAGATTCTTCCCATGGCGATTTTCATCGATACGAGCGTCTTTGTCATCATTCGAACGCAGATCGTGACCGGCATCGCAAACGAAAAGATAAACAAAATCCAAGCGTATTTAAACCGCCTGAATACGCAATACAAGATTTTCAAGTATTACCTTCGCGAGGATGGCGTCGTCTATCTCGATATCTGCCTGCCTTTCGTCGACGAGGCCTTTGACAGTAGCATGATTCAGCTGATGCTCCGCGTGCTCATCCAGCATCTTGACGCCGTTTACGCCGATTTCATGGCGGAGGTATGGACCCAAGAAGAGTAACCCGGGCGATGCAAAAGCCCCTGATTTCCGATATGCCGGAAGTCAGGGGCTTATTTTATGCCATAATCGGGTCGACATCAATCCAGACATCCTGCCGCAAATGCAGGCCGTCTTCACGCAAGAAATCTCTCAATTCATCTAAATCGGCAGTTTTGATAAGCGCAACGAAACGATATACGCCGCGAAATTTTTCAATGACCGCCGGAGCCGGTCCGATGAACCGGTGCTTCTCCGTTTTCGGGAACGATTGCATAAAGCGGCGATGAAATGCTTCCGCCTCCGATCTTGCGCGTTTTGCATCCTGATCCCAAAAAGTGAGTTTGACCAGACGGCAAAACGGCGGAAAAAATAAAGCCTGCCGCATCGTTATCTCCTTGTTGTAAAACCCTTCATAATCTTGTGCGAGGGCAGTTTTTACCGCATAGTGACCCGGCGTATAGCACTGCACGAGCACGCGCCCAGGCGTCTCCCCACGTCCAGCTCGCCCTGCCGCTTGCGTAATGAGAATAAAGCATCGTTCCGCCGCCCGAAAATCCGGCATATTCAAAGCCGTATCCGCGCTGATAATGCCCACCGCCGTGACATTCGGAATGTCGTGCCCTTTGGCTACCATTTGCGTACCGAGCAATACGTCATACTCTCCGGCTCGAAATGCACGCAGAATATCGGTATGGGCAAACTTTTTCTGGGTCGTGTCGCGGTCCATCCGTATCACTCGTATCGCCGGCAGCAGTTCCTGTATCTGCGATTCCAATTTCTCCGTACCGGAGCCGAAATATCGGATATAAGTGCTGCCGCATTTCGGACAAACTTCCGGCGGCGCGGCGTGAATATCGCAATGATGGCAAAGCAGCCGTCCGTCTTTGTGGTAAACCATCGGCAGACCGCATTCCGAGCAAACGACGGTATATCCGCAGGAACGACACATTACAAATGTGGAAAACCCGCGACGATTGAGCAACAAAATCGCTTGTTCTTTCCGTGCCGCCGCGTCGGAAAGCATTTCTTGCACGGCCTTGGACAATACCTTGCGATTCCCCGCTTTCAGCTCCGCTCTCATATCGACTGCCTCTACCGTCGGAAGCGGCCGATTCCCGATACGGTTCGGCATAGACAGATAGGCAATCTCTCCTGTCTTTGCCCGATAAAAGGTTTCCATGGAAGGCGTCGCGCTGCCCAGAATCAGAACAGCTCCATGAAGATGCGCCAACGTCTCCGCAACTGTCCGCGCATGATACCGTGGCGCCTCGTCCTGCTTATAAGACATATCTTGTTCTTCGTCCATGATAACGACGCCCAAATCCGACGCCGGCGTGAAAAGCGCCGAACGGGCGCCGATAATCACGCCCACGTCTCCCCTGCGGATTCTGAAAAAGGCGTCGTTCCGTTCCGAAACGCTCAAACGGCTGTGAATGACAATCATATCATCGGGAAACGTCGCCCGGAACACCTGAACCAGCTGCCCGGTCAACGCAATTTCAGGAACGAGAACGATCGCCTGTCTGCCTTGACGCCGTACCTGCTCCACCGTTTCAAGATAGACGCGGGTTTTCCCGCTGCCGGTTACGCCGTGCAGCAAAAAGAGTTTTTCTTTTCTTTTTTCGATTGCCGGAAAAATGTCGTCAAGAACCGCCTGTTGTTCCTTGGACAGCGGCGGTCGATTGTCCACATGGGTTTGGTCTTGTCGGTAACTGTCACGGAACAAGCGGCTTTTTTGCAGTTTCGCCGCGCCGGCTTTTATAAGAGCTTGCATCACGGGACGGGAAAATCCCTGTTTCAAAAGCGACGCCGTATCCATTCTGCCCTCGGACGCCGCAAGGGATTCCAAAAGGCGCAGCTGCGCAGGCCGACGACGATAATTGTCGCGCATCTCGTCCGTCAACGGTTCCGACAACAAGAGCTCCTCGCTGTACAGCTCCGCCGCTCTCTTTTTTGTCATATAT
>JAEERZ010000073.1 GCA_016286075.1 Selenomonadaceae bacterium | reverse complement strand
GCTCTCCTGCAATTCGCCGTTCCTGCTCCATTGGCTGATCTTCCGGAAGGCCGTCACGATCAGGATGAAGAACACCACCATCGTGGCGATGGCCACGTATCCCAGCGGTTCGAGATATTCCCCGTAGGGCAGCGCCAGGAGCTCTTCCTCGGTGAGCGTTTCGGCGGCGACGCCGGCGGCGTCCAGGATGCGTTTTATCGCGACGATCCACATATCGTAAAACGTATGGCCGAATATCGGGACCGCCAGCGAAAGGACATGATATTTCATGCTGCCCGCAGCTTTCGCTTTTCCGTAATAATATCCCGTGATCGTGCCGAAGAAGGCATGCAGGGGAAGAACGGCGCGAATCAGCGTGTAGAAATTGCCGAAGATGGAATACTCCACGTCCTCGATCAGCGCGAAGCCCATGGCGACTAAGGCGCCTACGAGAACGGCGTCTAGACGGCAGCGCGCTTCTGCGTTGTTCCGCATGGCCAGCCGAAACGCGCTGTATTTCAGGCCTTCTTCCAATATGGCGGCCATAGTCAGTGCGTCTATGAACCCGACGAGGAGGGGATTGGACATGGCGGAAGGGGCCCCGTCCGGTGCGAAAAGGCTGGCGATCATGATAATGAACGCGGTTGCGGCGCCAAAGAGCAGGATCTTGAGGACGGTCTTTCGGGCGAAAGGTTCGCCGGTTTTCTTTCGGATGAGCCATCGGATGATCAGAAGAGATACGATGACTTCAATGACGGCTACAATGAGCATTTCGATATTCACCTCGTTGGATGGGATTCGTTCCGCGGCGGTTTTCCGCGGAACACGTCTTGCCGGTATTTTACCACAGAACCTTGCGTCCTGTCATACGGACCTTCTGTTTCGCTGCAGGGGCGGACAGCTTTGGTCTGCCGCATCGGCGATTATGCCCCCCATCTTACTGGATATTCTGAACGCAAAAAGCGCTCGCCGATTGGCGGGCGCTTCTTTTGGGCTGCTCCGGCAGCCGAGAAAAGAGGGGTATGAATAGGTCCGTGTTTTCGATTAATCTTCTCGCTCCGCGTTTCTTCTGTATTCTGTGGGAGAAACGTCGAATCTTTTCTTGAAGGCCGAGGAAAACTTCGCCGGATTCGCGTAGCCGGCTTCCGCGGCGACGGCGGAAATCGGGAGTATAGTCTCTCGAAGCAGCCGCTGCGCCTTCTGAAGCCGCAAATCTTTCTGGAATTGGTAGATGGGGAGTCCGTAAACGCTCTTGAACGACGTCTTCAGTGCCGTGGTGCCCACGCCTAATTCGGCGGCCAGCTGGTCTATCGTGACGTGCCCGGCGCTGTCGGCCGTCAATCGTTTATGCACAGACTCGGCAATATCCGCGCGATTCCTATTGAGATAGGGCGGCGAATCATTGATCGCCGTTTCATCCAAGCCGCTGAGGAAGAGCAGCAGCTCCATCACCTTGACTCTCAGCCGGGGGATGCTCTTGGCCTTGAAGCCGTCCGCAATCGCCCTTTCAATCGTTGCAAGCTCAGGGCTGCGGCGCAGTAAGAAACAGCGGAACGTCAAATCGGCCAGCGCATGGATCTGCTCCATGCGGATGTCCAGCTCCCGAAGCGTCTCTGCAAGACGCTGCCGGAACAGCTTCTCGTCCAGAAAAATGTTGATGCCCTGATACTGCCCTGCCGGAAACGTGCCGTGAGATTCCTTCTTCCCCGCGTAGCCCACGGAAAAATCCCCGGCTGAAACGAAGTAGCAGTAACGCTTGCTGACATTGCATTCAAAGTTCCCGCCGAGACAATACCCGATCTCGATGACGTCCTTGTTCAGCGTCAGCGGATTGTCGCAGCGATACATGCGCAAATCGAGATACAGCGCCTGCAAACCGGGAAAAACCGCGCACGCGGTAATCGTGCCGTCGCCGGATTCGTTTTCCAAATGATAGCGGTCAAATCCGCCGCTGCTGTCAATCAATGTAAACGAGGCGTCGAATTTTTTCTGCCAATATAAGGGTTCCATCGTGTCCCGCTCCTTGTCCGCCATGTCTCTTTCGTGCAATGGCTGCCCGTTTTCGCGACACGCACCGGAAACGGGCAGCTTCATAATATCATAAAACTAAGTCATTTGTCCGTCTAATGCTGAAAATAGGCAACAAGACTGTGTCCGTTTGGATAGGCTGCGTCTGATTAGTTATTGTTAGCGCTCCGACAGACAGAATAAAATACAATCAGGTTAATATGAAATGATACGAAACATAAACTGCGGGACCAAAGGAGGAGTTTATGGAAGGAACGCACATCGGCTGAACGAAACGAGAAGAAATTGTATGAGCAAGGCTGTTGCTTCGTTGCAGACGGGAACAGCCAGAAAAGGAGAATCAGGGAAATGAAATTACAGGGAAAAGCGATACTGGCGTTCAACATCCTTTTGGCAGTCGCCTGCGTCATCGTCGGCGTGCTCGGATATTTTACGGCGGATCACGGGTTTGGCATTGCCCTTGAAGAAAAAGCGATTCACGACTTGGAGGAGATCCACGCCGTGCTGGAAGCCCGCTATCCGGGGGCTTGGGAATCCAAGCCGGACGGCCTTTACAAAGGCGGGAAGAAGTTCAACGACGACAACGCCCTTTTGGACGAATTGGGGCAGCTTTCGGGAAACAACGTGACGATGTTCAACAACGACACGCGCGTCGCGACCACGTTCCAGGACGCCGCGGGAAAGCGCCCAGTGGGGACAAAGGCCTCGGAAGCAATCGTCAAGACCGTCCTGCAGGAGGGGAAACCCTTCTCCGGGTACGCGGAAGTCTTGGGCAACCGTTATTTGAGCGCGTATAAGCCGCTCAAGGGACAGAACGGCCAGGTGGTCGGCATGCTGTTCATGGGCATTCCCACGAAGGAAGTCGATGAAATCCAGTCCGGCTTCATTCGGACCATCGCCATCGCGGTTATCGTGCTGCTCATTGTCGTCGGCGCGATCTCCTGGTTCGTCATCGGACGAGTCGTCAAGCAGCTCGACGGGCTTGTCGGCCACATGGGCGAGATGTCGCAGGGCAATCTGCGGCTGGAGCCGCTGCCCGTGGGTTCCAACGACGAGATTGGCCTGATGTCGGAAGAATTCAACGTCATGCTGAAAAACCTGCGCGGATTGATTACCCAGATGGCGAACAGCGCCGAGCAGGTAGCGGCAAGCTCGGAAGAGCTGACGGCCAGCTCCCAGCAAGCGGCGGAGGCAGCGACTCACGTCGCGCAGACCGTCGTCGAGGTGGCGGGCGGCATGGACAAGCAACTTGCCAGCGTTGACAGCGCAAAGCAAAACATTGACGCGGCCTTCATCGACATCAACGCCATGACGGAAAAAGCGGCGGTGGTCACGGAAAACACCGAACAGATGGCGGGCGCGGCGGATCACGGCGCCCAGCTCATGAACAACGCCATGGAAAAGATGAACGGCATCGAGCAGAGCGTGGCGAACTCGGCGCAGGTCGTCAAGAAGCTTGGCGAAAACTCGAAGCAGATCGGGCAGATTGTCGAAAGCATCTCGGCCATCGCCGACCAGACGAACCTCCTGGCGCTGAACGCGGCCATCGAGGCGGCGCGGGCAGGCGAAGCGGGCCGCGGCTTCTCCGTCGTGGCGGAGGAAGTACGGAAGCTGGCCGAGCAGTCCCAGCTCTCGGCGGAGGAAATCAAGGAACGCATCGCCGTCATCCAGGGAGATACGGCAGACGCGGTCGTCGCCATGGAGGCGGGCACCAACGAAGTGGCCCTCGGCACCCAGGCCATCCGCGAAGTGGGCGAACAGTTCCAGGACATCACGGCGCGGGTCTCGTCGATCAAGTCGGAGATGGTAGAAATCAACGACGAGGTGCAGAAGGTCTCGAAAGGGATGCAGGGCATCGTCGCCGCGATGGATACCATCGACGAAGTGAGCCGCTCCACGTCGGAGGAGACGCAGACCATTTCGGCGGCCGCGGAAGAGCAGTCCGCGTCCAGCGAGGAGATCGCGTCGGCGTCCCATTCGCTGGCCGACCTCGCCACGGAACTGCAATCGGCCACCGGCAAATTCAAAGTGTGATTGGAAAGCTTTCCGAAAAAATCCCCTTCCCATGCAAAAGCTGCAAGCCTTGTCGCTTGCAGCTTTTTTGCAATCGGTATAAATACCGCACTTGAGAAAAGCAGCTTATTCATAGTATGCGGACATGGAAAAGCCGAATGAGTCCCCGGCATGACCTCGAATTAACCGATTGTCATTTCCTTGCAGAGCCCCCATAGATTGACAAAATCGGGATTTGCGGAGAAAATAGGAAACATAAAGCATACAGGCAAAGGGAGAATTTGATGTGGCGGATATTTCGAGACGTGATTTCGTGAAAAAGGTGTGGCTGACGATCGCGGGGGCGAGCTGTTCATGGAGCTGATGGCGGACAGCGGCAAGGCGTCCGTCGATATGGTTTACAACTTCGGCGACGCGCGCAAGAACGACCTGATCGAGCGCATCGAGAGCCGCAAGGGGCTTCGTCAGCTCTCGGCCATGAAGGAACTCAGGATGGGCAGCGATCCATATGAATTGATTACAATCAACTGAACGGAAAGCCTGCCGCACGCATCCCCGGAAGAAACCGTATCTCAACATCGACAGAACGGAAGTGGATTTTCATGGGTACGCGGGACGCTAAGCGCGAAAAGAAAAACATCGCCGCGCCGCAGCATATCACGGTGCGCGGGGCGCGGGCGCACAATCTGAAGAATATCGACGTGGAGATTCCGCTGGGAAAGCTCACCGCCATCGCGGGGGTGTCCGGCTCCGGCAAATCGTCGCTGGCCATCGGCACGCTCTACGCCGAAGGCTCGCGCCGCTATATGGAGGCGCTTTCCACTTACACGCGGCGGCGCATTTCCCAGGCGGGGAAAGCGGACGTGGACGAGGTGCGCCATGTGCCCGCCGCCCTCGCCCTGCGGCAGCGTCCGGGGGTTCCGGGCGTGCGCAGCACTTTCGGCACGGCCTCGGAGCTATTGAACAGCCTGCGGCTCCTTTTCTCCCGTCTCGGCAGCCACCCCTGTCCCAACGGCCATCTGGCGAAGCCCAGCATGGCGGTGGCGCTGATGCAGCCGACGCGCTGCGAGACTTGCGGCGAGGAATTTTACGGCCCCGGCGCCGAAGCGATGGCCTTCAATTCCGACGGCGCCTGCCCGACTTGCGGCGGCACGGGTGTCCATCGAGTCGTGGACGAGTCTACGCTGGTGCCTGACGAATCCCTTTCCATTGACGAGGGCGCGGTGCTGCCATGGCAGACCTTGATGTGGTCGCTGATGAAGGACATCGCCCGGGACCTCGGCGTGCGGACTGACGTACCCTTTCGCGAGCTGACGAAGAAGGAGCGCGAGATCGTGTTCCACGGACCCGCAATCAAGCATCACATGGTGTACCAGGTCCAGAAAACGGGCGCGGCAGGCGAGATGGACTTCACCTACTTCAACGCCATCTACACGGTGGAAAACGCCCTTTCCCACGTAAAGGACGAGAAGGGCATGAAGCGGGTGGAAAAATTCCTTCGCGTCGGCGTCTGCCCGGACTGCCGCGGCACGCGGCTCTCGGAGATCGTGAGAAAATCCATATTGGCGGGGAAAAATCTCGCCGAGGCCACGGCCATGACTCTCGACGCGCTGATCCCGTGGGTGAAGTCCGTGCCGGAAACGCTGCCGGAAGAGCTGCGTCCGATGGCGAATAATATCATCCAATCGTTTTTAGATAACGCGAAGCGGCTGAAAGACCTCGGCCTCGGCTATCTCTCCCTCGACCGGGCCAGCAGCACCCTTTCCAACGGAGAACGTCAGCGGGTGCAGTTGGCGCGGGCGGTGCGGAATGAGACGACGGGCGTGCTCTATGTGCTGGACGAGCCCAGCATCGGCCTGCACCCATCGAATCTCGAAGGGCTGCTGAACGTGATGGACAGTCTGATTGCCGACGGCAACACGGTGGTGCTGGTGGATCACGACGTGCAGGTGCTGAGGCACGCGGACCACATGATCGAGATGGGACCGCTGGCGGGCAGCGAGGGCGGCACGGTCATTGCCCGGGGCAGCGTCGCGGAAATCGAGAAAAACAAGGCGTCGAAGATTGCGCCGTTCCTCACGGGGAAGGCGAAAATCCTGCGGGAGCGCGTCGGAAAAAAAGACCTCTTCGCCAACGGGCGGATTCGACTAAAAACGTCGCCCCTCCACACGGTGCGCGGCCTTTCCGTGGAGATCCCGAAGGGGCGGCTGACCGCCGTGACGGGCGTGTCCGGCTCCGGCAAGACTACGATGGTGCTGGAAAGCCTGATTCCCGCTCTGCAAGCGCAAATCGAAGGGAAGACGCCGCCGCCCCATATCAGGAAGGTGGAGGCGGAGGGAATTTCCCGCGCAAACCTCATCGACGCGACGCCCATCGGCGTCAATATCCGCTCCACGCTGGCGACATACAGCGGCGTGCTGGACGACCTCCGAAAGCTGTTCGCCGCGACGAAGGAAGCCAAGGCGCAAAAGCTCGGCGCGGGGGCATTTTCCTACAACACGGGGAAGCTGCGCTGCCCGACCTGCGACGGCACGGGGCAGATTTCCCTCGACGTGCAATTCCTGCCGGACGTGACAATCTCCTGCCCAGACTGCCGCGGCGCGCGCTACGGCAAAGACGCGGAAAGGATTCGCTGGACGCCGAAAAAATCAGAGAATTCCTACACGCTCCCCGAGCTCATGCGAATGACCGTCCGGGAGGCGATGCCCCTTTTCGCCGCCTCGAAAAAGATTTACAACAAGCTCGCCGTATTGGATGGGCTGGGGCTCGGCTATCTGACCCTCGGCGAGGACACGCCCGCGCTTTCCGGCGGCGAGGCCCAGCGGCTGAAACTGGCCGCCGAGATGGGGAAAACGCAGCAGGACGCGGTCTTCGTTTTCGACGAGCCCACCATCGGGTTGCACCCCCTTGACGTGCAGGTGCTTCTCGATGTGTTCCACAAGCTGGTGGAGGCCGGCGCCACCGTCGTCGTCATCGAGCACGATCTGGACGTCATAAAAAACAGCGACTATATCATCGACATGGGACCGGGCGGCGGCGAAGCGGGCGGACGGATCGTCGCCTGCGGCACGCCGGAGGAAATCGCCGCCGCAAAAGGCAGCGTGACCGGAAAATATCTGCGCGGGTCCCGGCCATGAAGGAACGCAAGATGAGCAGCAAACAATATGAATTGATTCCAATCGGCTGAAAAAAACAAGAGAGCCTGTCGTACGAAACGCAGGCTCTCCTGCCGATTCTTATCATGGATTTCAGGAGTGGATGATGGAGCGAAGAACGTTTCTTTTCGGGCTTTTGGGCGCTGTCGGTCTCGCGGCGGGCGGCGGCGTCTGGTTCACCAGCCAGCCGAAGTTCGGGCGTCTGCCCTCCGGTGCGCGGCTGGCGCGGATACAGGCGTCGCCCCATTTCGTGAACGGGAAGTTCCAGTGCCTCGAGCCTGTGGAGGTCATGGCGAAGAACGAAAGCCGTCTCGCCGCCACGATAAAATTCCTGACGCGGGACAGCAAAGGGCTGACGCCGGAGCAGCCGATGCTGTCGAAAAAGACGGAGATCGCGTCGCTTTCCCGGGACGAGGACGTCCTGGTCTGGCTCGGCCATTCGTCGTACTATATGCAGCTTGGCGGTTGGCGTGTGCTGATCGACCCCGTGTTCTCGGATTACGGCTCGCCCGTCTTTTTCGTGAACCGCGCCTTTCCCGGCAGCAATATCTATACGGCGGAGGATTTTTCCGAAGTTGACGTGCTGGCTATAACCCACGACCATTGGGATCATCTCGACTACGCCAGCGTCATGGCGCTGCGTCCGAAGGTGCGGCACATCGTCTGCCCGCTGGGCGTCGGCGAATATTTTGAGCAGTGGGGCTTCGCTTCGGCGGTTTTGCACGAGGAGGATTGGGACGCGGAAATCCCGCTGTCAAAGGATTTCATGGTGCATATCCTGCCGTCCCAGCACTTCTCCGGGCGTTTTTTGACGCAGAACCCTACCGAGTGGTGCGGTTTCGCCTTCACGACGCCGAAACGGAAGGTGTTTTTCAGCGGCGACGGCGGCTATGGCGCGCATTTTGCCGCCATCGGGAAACGCTTCGGCGGCTTCGACCTTGCGGTCATGGAGAACGGCCAGTACAATGAAAGCTGGCACAGGATCCACCTGCTGCCGCAGGAAACGGCGCAGGCGTCCCAGGACGTGGGCGCGCGTCAGGTCGTGACCTCGCACAACGGGAAATTCGCGCTGGCGCTGCATACGTGGAAGGAGCCGTATCTCGAAATGGCGAAGTACAGCGCGGGCAAGCCCTACGAATGGCTGACGCCGATGATCGGCGAGAAAGTCCGTATTGGAGAAAAGGGGCAGACCTTTTCCCGCTGGTGGGAAAAGATGAGGTAATGACGCAGATGAATGGAAGAACGGGAGGGAATTTCATGTACTTGGGAGAGAACATCAGGAAGTTAGGATTCGGGCTGATGCGGCTGCCGCAGAAGGACGGCATCATCGACGTGGAGCAGGTGAAGGTCATGGTGGACAAGTTCCTGGCGGCGGGCTTCACTTACTTTGATACGGCGTGGGCCTATCCGGGCAGCGAGGACGCCATCCGGCAGGCTCTCGTCGAACGCTATCCGCGGGAGAAATTCCAGCTTGCCACGAAAAACGCGGCATGGATCAACTGCAAGACGCGGGCGGACGCCGTCGCGCAGTTCGAGACTTCGCTGAAGCAGACAGGGGCGGGCTATTTCGACTTTTATCTGCTGCACAACCTTGGCGAGAGCCGCACGAAGTTCTTTGACGACTTCGACATGTGGTCCTTCGTGCAGGAAAAGAAGAAGGAGGGCAAGATCCGTCATGTCGGCTTCTCGTTCCATTCCACGCCGGAGGAATTGGAGGAAATCCTGAAAGCGCACCCGGAAATGGAATTCGTGCAGCTCCAGATCAATTACGGCGACTGGGAGAACCCCGCCATCCAGTCCCGGGCCTGTTACGAAACGGCGCGGAAATACGATAAGCCCGTCATCATCATGGAGCCGGTCAAGGGCGGGATGCTGGCGAATCCGCCGGAAAGCGTGAAGAAAATCCTGCAGGCGGCGGAGCCGGAGTCGTCCTGCGCGTCGTGGGCGGTGCGGTTCGCCGCGAACCTCGACGGGCTGGTTACGGTACTTTCCGGCATGTCCAGCGTCGAGCAGATGGAGGACAATCTTTCGTATATGAAGGATTTCAAGAAGCTGACGCCGTCGCAGGAAGAAACCATCGAAAAAGCGAGGGAAGCGCTGGCGAAAATCCCGATCATTCCCTGCACCACCTGCAATTACTGCGCGAAGGTCTGCCCGCAGAACATCGGCGTCTCCGGCTCGTTCACCG
>JAEERZ010000072.1 GCA_016286075.1 Selenomonadaceae bacterium | reverse complement strand
GACTTCGCCTTGCTGGAGCCGTTCCTCGACGTACTGCGGCTCGTCACCTTCGCCCCGGAAACCCTGCCGGAAGCCTCAGGCTTCGTCGAAGCCTGCAAAAGCAAGGGCCTCGTCCTCTCCATCGGGCACAGCGCGGCGGACTATGAAACGGCGCTCCGTTTCATCACCGGGAAAGGCGTCCGCCACGTCACCCACCTCTACAACGGCATGGCGCCATTCCATCACCGCGCCCCCGGTCTTGTGGGGGCCGCCCTTGACACCGACGCCGACTGCGAGCTCATCGCCGACAATATCCATTCCCATCCGGCGGCGCACCGGCTCCTTTGGCGCGCCAAGCAGGGAAAGAACATCATCCTCATCACCGACTCCATGCGCGCCGCGGGCCTCGGCGACGGCGAATCGGAGCTGGGCGGTCAAAAAGTCTTCGTCAAGAACAACGTCGCCGCCCTCGCCGACGGCACGATTGCCGGGAGCGTCCTCACCATGGACTGCGCCGTGAAAACCTTTGCCGAGAATACCGGCTGCGGCCTCCCGGCCGCCGTCGCCTGCGCCTCGAAAGCGCCCGCCGAGAGCCTCGGCCTGTACGGCGAAATCGGCTCCATCGAGCCGGGCAAGCGCGCCGATCTCACCATCTTCGACGACCAGGTGCGCATCCAAACAACCATCGTAAACGGAGATACTGTCTATACGTCCTCAAAATAGCGGGCCGTATTTTTTCCGATTCGTTTCTGAAGAACTTCTTTACAGGTCTCCGTCAAAATATGCTATAATAGGAGCACGCAACAAAAGGCGCCCTTTTTCGCCGCGCCTTCCGTGTCTTATTTGCATTTGCGAGGAGAATCAACATGACCATTCACGGCGCAGTCATCATAGAACAGGGCGTGACCTTCGCCATCATCTCCGTCAAGCCCTTTGTCACGCAATACACGGCCCGGGCCACGGCCTTCCGCCAGGAAATTTCCTATTTCTTCCCCAATATGCCGATTATCCTCATGTCCCAAGACGCCAACGGCACGCCTCACTATTTCGGCCGGAAAGACATCGTGGACTTTCTGAAAACCGTCCGCGTCGACCAGATTCCGTGGAAGGAATACCACGTCTATTGATTTCCCCTCCCGGGGTTGCCGTGGAAATTTCAAAAAATCGTTGACACCCAAAGACGCGCGTGCTATTATAATATCCGTTGATTGCGAAAGCAGTCTTGGCCTGGTAGCTCAGCTGGATTAGAGTATTTGGCTACGAACCAAAGGGTCGGGGGTTCGAGTCCCTCCCAGGTCACCATCAGAAAAATCAAGGCTTCGAGGAAATTCCTCGAAGCCTTTTTTGCTGTAAAAATACCAAAATCGTTCTTAAATCGTTCTTATTTCGTTCTTATCGTCTTTTTAAACGCCCCCTCTTCACCAACGAAAAACAGATAATTTATCCTTCTTAAAAAATTACGCAGGATTTTTGTCTCAGACGGAGAATAAATAATAGATATTTAATTTATTAAATTCACTTCATGCAAAATGACCGCGCTTTCCACGGGCAGCCGCGAAAGCATTTGTGCGTGATTTAGCCGCCCCGCGCAGTAGGAGGACGCTTTTATGAACTTCATTTTTGTCTCGCCCCACAACCCGATCAATTATTGGCTGTTTTGCGACCGACTGAAAAAGAACGGCGTGACCGTGCTGGGCATCGGAGACTGTCCTTACGAATCTTTGGACGACAACGTCAAAAAATCCTTGGTGGAATACTATTATGTCGAGTCCATGGAGGATTACGACCAGATGTTCCGCGCCGTGGCGTTTTTTTCCTTCAAATACGGAAAAATCGACTGGATCGAGTCGAACAACGAGACGTTTTTGGAGTTGGACGCGCGCCTGCGCACCGACTTCAACGTAACGACGGGCCTAAAACCTTCGGAAGTAGAACGATTCCAACACAAATCGGGAATGAAGCCCTATTACCTGAAGGCGCATATCCCCTCGGCGCGCTTCGCGCATATTCCCTCCCTCAAGGAAGGCAAAGCCTTCGCGCGGAAATACGGCTATCCCGTCATCGTGAAGCCGGACATCGGCACCGGAGCCAAGGATACCTTCCGCATCGAGACCGCCACGGAATTGGAGTGGTTCTTTTGGGAAAA
Source organism: Selenomonadaceae bacterium (assembly GCA_016286075.1). GTDB lineage: Bacteria > Bacillota > Negativicutes > Selenomonadales > Selenomonadaceae > RUG12372. Next base: position 7,283 of record JAEERZ010000072.1, on the reverse strand, counting down.
AACTTCCACGCCATACATCATGGAGGAATTCGTTCGCGGAAACATTTATTCCTACGACGCCATCATCAATTCCCAGGGCGAGCCCCTCTTCGAATCCATGGCTGCATGGCCTGCGTCCATCATGGACATCGTCGCGAACCAAACCGATCTTTCTTACTACGTCTCGGCCTCTATGCCCGACGACCTGCGCTCGGCCGGCCGGGCCGTAGTGCGGGTGTTCAACATACAGAGCCGTTTCGTACATCTGGAATTCTTCCGCCTGACCCAAGACCAGGGATATTTGGGCGAGGAAGGCAGTCTCGTCGGCATGGAAGTAAATATGCGCCCTGCCGGCGGTTATACGCTGGACATGATGAATTTTGCGCATTCCACCGACGTCTATCAGATATGGGCCGACATGGTCACCACGGACAGACGGGGACTGCCAAAACGGACCGACGATCGTTTCTGCGTATTTGCCGGACGGCGCAGCAGGCACGCTTACGTCCACTCCCATGCCGAAATCATGGAGCGCTACAAAGCGGATATCGTCATGAATACGGCGCTTCCGGCTCCGTGGCAGACGCAAATGGGCAACTACATGTACACAGCCCGTCTCCACACGCAGGACGACGTGGCCGCGTTTATTCGGTTCATACAGGAACAATACGACGTCAACGGGCAGAAACGGCAGCTGCGGCTGAAAGAGCTGAAGCCCGGCATGATCTTGGCGCAGCCTATCGTATTGCTGGACGGCAAAATCCTGATGGAAGCCGGAACGCGTATGACGGAATTCGTCATCGGTCTCCTGCAAAATCCCGACTATATGGCCAATGTGCTGCCGGAAGGCGTTTCCCTCGACGAAATGACGCTGACCGTGGAAATCCGCGAACAACCGGATACGCTCTCGATAGAAGACCTTTCCCACGCAGACCTCCCCGACAGCGAAAAAGCCCCGAATCCCAAAACGGACAGCCTTTTGGATTCGGACTATGTGGAGACGTACAACGCGGTATTCGCGAACTTGGAGAAACTCTTGAACCCGAATACCATCCACAAGGGCCTCGACATCGACGCCCTCGGGAGCCTGATTGCCGACCGCAAACTCGACAAGCTTTGCGACGGCACCAAGGCCGTTACCCAGATCCACAATATGGACCGCGAAGGAAGCTATCTCCTGCATCACAGCCTGCACGTCGCGATTCTGGCCGGACTCATGGGAAGATGGCTCCATTGGCCCCGCGAACACAGGGAACGGCTGCTCCTGGCCGGACTGCTGCACGACGTGGGCAAGCTGAAAATTTCCAGCGATATCCTCAACAAGCCCGGAAAACTGACCTCCTCGGAAATGAACATCGTGCGCCGTCATTCCTCCTATGGCGCAGAGATATTGGCAAAATGCGGTCTTTCCGGCGAAGCGGATATCATGGCCGGCGTACTGCAGCATCATGAACGCTGCGACGGCAGCGGGTACCCGTCGGGATTGAAGCGCGATATGATCTCCCCCTTCGGAAAGATCTTGGCCATCTTGGATATCTACGACGCCATGGCCACCAATCGCGCTTACGCGCATAAGACGTCGCCCTTCGAGATCTTCGACCGCTTGTCCACCGATATGACCGCGGGCAAGATCTCCGAGGAATACTGCGTGCTGTTCATACGCCAAATCTGCCACGCGCTGACGGGAAGCTGGGTAAGGCTGTCCACCAAGGAAAAAGCCAAGATCATTTACATCGACCAAAGCCGAACCAACGCCCTGCCTATCGTCCAGACCACCGAAGGAAACTTCTACGACCTCTCCACCTCGGACTCGGTCAAGATCGCGGAATTGCTGACAATGAAAGAGGCCATCGAGGGATAAGTAGTATCCCTTTCCCCATCTTCCAAAGAAGAACGCTGTTGCACGCAACGAAAACGTGCGGCAGCGTTCTTTTTGCATGAGCCGCCCGCATGGCGACGTGAAATTCGCATAAAAAAGCCCCGCCCGGAAACCGGGCGAGGCTATGAAAACAAATTTAAACAATCGTTACTGTGCGACCTTGACCTCGGTCCACACCTTGTCGTATTTCGGCATGTTTTCCGCCAGATCGCTGAAGACCTCCGCGTTCTTCAGAAGCGCGTCCTCGGGATAAGCGGCGATGTTTTTCCTCACGTCCTCAGGCAGTTTCGCCTCGACCTCGGGCAGCGGGGAAGCATAGCCGATGTACTCGACGTTTTTCTGCGCGACGTCCGGGCGCGTCATGTAGTTGATGAATTCCTCCGCTTCAGCCCGATGTTTCGTGCCTTTGAGGATTACCATCGCGTCGACCCAGAGGTTCGTCCCCTCTTTCGGGATGGCGTAAGCAATGTCTTTGTTCTTCTCGATCATGAACATCGCGTCGCCGGACCAGACGACGGCGAGAGCGCCTTCGCCGGCAATCATCTTGTCCTTGGCCTCATCCACGAGATAGGCCAGCACGAGGGGCTTCTGCTCCACGAGCTTCTTGCCCGCCGCCGCCAGCTCCGCCTCATTGCCGGTGTTCAGCGAATAGCCGAGGTACTTCAGTGTGACGCCGATGGAATCCCGCGGGCTGTCAAGCATGAAAATCTGCTTCGCGTATTTCTGGTCCCAGAGAATTCCCCAGCTGTCCACAGGCTCCGTCACCACTTTCTTGTTGTAAGCAATGCCCACGGTGCCCCACATGTACGGCACGGAATACTCGTTCTTCGGATCGAAGTCCAGGTTCTTGTATTTGTCACCGATCTTCGCGTAGTTCGGAATCTTCGCGAAGTCAAGTTTCTCTAAAAGTCCGTCGCGAATCATGCGCGAAATCATATAATCCGACGGGATGACGACGTCGTAGTCGCTGCCGCCCGCCTTGACCTTCACATACATATCCTCGTTCGTCGCATAGGTATCGTAGACAACGTGGATGCCCGTCTCTTTTTCGAAGCTCTTCAAGATCTCCGGATCGATGTAGTCGCCCCAGTTGTACACCTTGAGCTCCTTCTTCGCGGCCTTTTGCCCGCCGCCTCCGCATCCCGTCAGCAACGCCGCGACGACGCCGCAAAGGAGAAGCAGGAAGAACGCCTTTCTCATACTCTTCATTTCATTTCCCCCTCATAAAAATAAATATTTTTTACCGCCGCATAAACGCCGGCATTATGAACAAATTTCACTCTCCGCCCTCCGCGCGTTTTTCCGTACGGAAGTTCACCGCGATCAGGAGCGCGAGGACAGTCAGGAAGAGCAGCGTCGAAAGCGCGTTGATGGTCGGATGGATGCCGCGCCGCGCCATCGAGTAAATCAGGATGGACAGATTGTTGACGCCGGAGCCCGTCGTGAAAAAGCTGATGACGAAATCGTCCACCGAAAGCGTGAAGGCGAAAAGCGCCCCCGTCAGGATGCCGGGCAGGATCTCCGGCAGCACGATGCGCCGGAAAGCATAAGCCGGACTCGCACCGAGGTCGAGGGCCGCGTCGTATAGATTGCGGTCGAACTGTTTGAGCTTCGGCAGGACAGTCAGAATCACATAGGGCACGTTGAAAATGATATGGGACAAGAGCAGCGAGCCGAAGCCGAGCTTCATTTTCACGAAGATGAAAAGCAGCATCAGCGAAATGCCCGTCACGATGTCCGGATTGAGCAGCGGCACATAGGTGAGGTTCATCGAGATCGTCTTCTCCCACGGCTTCATTTCGCGGTAAATCGCGTAGGCCGCCAACGTCCCGATGACGGTGGCGACCAGCGAGGAAATCACCGCCACGGAGAGCGTACAGGAGAGCGCGTCGAGGATGGCCTCGCTCTCCATGAGCTCCTCATACCAGCGAAACGTGAAGCCCTCCCATGTCGCGCGGGATTTCGAAGCGTTGAAGGAAAAAACGATCAGAATAAAGATCGGCAGATAAAGGAAGCCTAAGATGACGGCCGTATAAGAATGGCGAAGGAAGCGCATCATAGGAAGAGCCCTCCGTTGCCGTCCTTGTCATATCGGGAAAGGCCGACCATTCCCAAAAGGATCAGGACCATCATGAGCACCGAAAGGGCCGAACCGAAATTCCAATTGCCGATGGCGAGGAACTGCTGCTCGATGACGTTGCCCGCCAGCATGTACTGGCCGCCGCCGAGGAGCCGCGAGATGACGAAGGTCGTGACCGCGGGCATGAATACCATCAGCGTGCCCGCGTAGACCCCCGGCAGCGACAGCGGAAAGGTCACGCGCCGGAAGGCCGTCCACGCGTCCGCCCCAAGGTCCTCCGCCGCTTCGAGCAGGCTCTTATCCATCTTCATGAGTACCGAATAGATCGGCAGAATCATGAAGGGCAGGAAATTATACACCATGCCGAGGAGCACCGCGGTATCCGTGTAGAGGATATGGATCGACGGCAGCCCTAAAAACGAAAGCAGGGCGTTGACGGCCCCGTTTTTTTCGAGGAGCGTCATCCACGCGTAGGTGCGCAGAAGAAAATTCATCCACATGGGCACGACGATGAGCATGGCGAGCATCCGACGGTAGCGGACGCCGCTTTTCGCAAGAATCATCGCCATCGGATAGCCGACGAGAAAACAGAGGAAAGTGGATACCCCCGCGAGCCAGACGGAGTGCCAAAGCACGCCGAGGTATACAGGCTGCGCCGCCTGCCGCAGATTGTCGAGGGTAAATCCGGAGGTGTACCGGTCCGTGAAAGCGAAATACACGATGAGCGTCAGCGGGATGACCGTGAAGAGAAGCGTCCAAAGATGATACGGGTATGCCAGGAAACGCCGTCCCATCAGCAGCCCTCCTTCTTCATGACGTGAATCTCGTTCGGCCCGATATCCATGCCCACCAGCGCGCCCGCCGGCGTCATGGCCGTGCTCTGCACGAGCCACAAAAAGCCGTCCTCGCCCACGATCCGCATCTCGTAATGCACGCCCATGAAGGTGACGGACTCCACCGTGCCGCGAATCATACCAGCTTCCGCGCCGACGATAGCCACGTCCTCAGGCCGCACCACCACGTCCACGGAAATATCCTCGCCAATGCCCTTGTCGACGCAGAGAAAATCGTGCTCCGCGAAACGCACGAGCCCGTCGCGGAGCATACGCCCCGACAGGATATTGCTCTCGCCGATGAAATCCGCCACGAAGGGGTTCTTCGGCTCGTTGTAAATGTCCTCGGGCCGTCCGGCCTGCTGGATGCGCCCTTCGTTCATCACGACGATGGTATTGCTCATCGTCAACGCTTCTTCCTGATCGTGGGTCACATAGATAAAGGTCGAGCCGACCCGCTGCTGGATGCGTTTGAGTTCCACCTGCATATCGCGCCGGAGCTTCAAGTCGAGAGCCGAAAGCGGCTCGTCCAGCAGCAGCACTTCAGGTTCGTTGACCAGAGCCCGCGCTATGGCGACGCGCTGCTGCTGCCCGCCCGAGAGCGAATCCACCGGCCGTTTCCCGTAGCCGCCGAGATTCACCAGCGTCAGCATCTTTTCGACACGTTCTTCTATCTCATCCTTCGGCATCTTTTTCACCGTCAGGCCGAAAGCCACGTTCTCGAATACGTTCATATGCGGGAAAAGCGCGTGCTTCTGGAATACCGTATTGATGCGGCGGCGATAAGGCGGCGTATAACTGATGTCCTGCCCGTCGAAGAGAATGCGCCCCTCCGACGGCTGCTCGAAGCCCGCGATGAGCCGAAGCGTCGTCGTCTTCCCGCAGCCCGACGGTCCCAAAAGCGTCAGGAACTCGTTGCGCCGTATGGAAAGATTGATATGATCGAGCACCGTGTGCCCGTCCTCATACCACTTCGTCAGCCCCTCCAGCCGGATGATTTCCTCTCCCTGCATCCGCGTGCCCCTCTCCTGTAAATTCATTCCAATATAAAGTATTATACACAATTTTACGCCGAGGGCAATCTGCGCCGCGAGATTTTTTTCGTGCAAAATGGCTATTACTCTCCACCCTTAGGCTTTCATTTTTATAAAGCCAGAACACGAGAATTTTTTAAAAGTATGCCACAGTAATTCCACGACTAAAATTCGCGACATTCCGTTTTATAACTTGGCCACCATCCACTTGAACTGTTGTACTTTCATGTATGTGCAACAGCTTTTCTTATAGGCAAAGGATTGCAGGAATCATCGGCCAAGAAAAAGCTCCCGCCTATCTGTTCAATACGGGAGCTGTGGAAAATCATAAGCGTTTGTCATTTTGCGACGCGAAACAGCATTGCCCTTACGGGCAGGCAATCTCGTTACTCTCGCTTTTTAAGCCAGGATAGGAACTCACTCGTCCCAATCTACTGGAAAGTCGTCTTGTAAAAGTAGTCGCCAGTGGACCCGATTGCGAAATAATACACGGGAAACAAAAACCGTGTCTTCTTCTGTCATGCGATAAAAAATCAGGTATTTGCGGCAAGGAATGAAGCGGTAAGCGACGGGAAGCGGCAAAATGCTTTTAAGCAACGTGCCGCGTAAAGGAGATTGAGACAACGTCTGTATGGCATCCAATAAGTCGTTAAGAATAGATTGCGCTGCCTTCGGATTAGAGAGTGTATCCGATATATAAGATCGTATCTCCGAGAGGTCGTCATAGACAGCCGGAGAGATTACTAATGGATAGGTTCTCATATGCCTAACGCTGCTTTCAATTCGTCAAAAGTCATCGTCCCGCGCTCCTTAGCAGCGAGCTCACCTTTGGCAAGTTCTGCCAAAAGCGTTGATTCTGCTTTAGACTGTTCATACTCTTCCATATCCATAAGCACATACTTTCCACGGCCATTCCGAGTCAAAAACACCGGAGAGCCAGGGGCTATTTCTTTAAGCAAAGACGGATAATTCCGCAAATCGGAAATAGGTTTAATTGCTGGCACAGCCATCGCCTCTTTCGTAAATTCTTGTACATAAATTATAGGCGAATTTTACGAAAGATGCAAGAAGGAGGTGAATCCATGTATACCCTGACGATAGAAACCAACCCCGAAAAGACACGGCGGGAATCCTTTTCCGTACCATCGACGATATGGACAAATTGAAGGAGTATTGTAAGGAAAATAAAAAACAAGATCGATTTTCCACGAAAAGTAAGTGCAATATCAAGAAAAGAACTCAAGCAGTTCTCTAAATTTGCTATTTCGTCAATAATCGAGAAAAGCTCTCATCATTTTAAGGTATAGAAAAAGGCAACCAGATTTCTCTGATTGCCCATATCTGTACACATCTAACCATTATTGCAACTGTCAAATGTGTGGTTACTCATGGTGGAGACGAAGAGGATGGAACTCTCGACCTCTCGGATGCGAACCGAACGCTCTCCCAGCTGAGCTACGTCCCCACTTGTTTTGAAC
>JAEERZ010000071.1 GCA_016286075.1 Selenomonadaceae bacterium | reverse complement strand
TTTGCTGGACGTCTTCGACGGGACGAACGACGATGAGGCGACAAAGGCGTTTTCCGGCAAATATCCGGAGGCGGAGCTTCGGGAGGCGCTTTCGGAACTGCATGAGCTGATCGATGCGAAGCAGCTTTTCGCGCCGGAGCTTTCGGTGCCGCCGACGTTTGCGGCGGAGGGTGTGGTAAAGTCCATGTGCCTGATGGTCGCCCACGACTGCAACTTGCGCTGCGGTTATTGCTTCGCGGGAACGGGAGAATACGGCGGCAAGCGCGAGCTGATGAGCAATGAAGTCGGCGAGGCGGCGGTGGAGTACATCATCGAGCACAGCAAAGGGCGGAAGCATTGCGAGATCGACTTCTTCGGCGGCGAGCCGCTGGTCAATTTGCCTGTGGTGAAGCATGTGACCGAATATGTGCGCCGCCGGGAAAAGGAAACGGGCAAAATCTTCAAGCTGACGTTGACGACCAACGGACTCCTGCTGGACGAGAACGTGCGGAAATGGCTGAACGAGAACCGCGTAAGCCTCGTGTTGTCTCTCGACGGGCGTCGGGAAGTACACGATAGGATGCGGCCCGACGCAGGCGGCAACGGAACCTACGACCGGGTACTGAAAAACTTCCGCGCGATGGTGGATTCCCGCGACGGAAAAGACTATTATCTGCGCGGCACCTATACGAAGTATAATCTCGATTTCACGCAGGACGTGCTTTCGATGGCGGACGCGGGTTTCGACGTGCTGTCCGTGGAGCCGGTGGTGGCAAAAGACGCGCCCTATGCGATCGAGGAAGCGGATTTGCCGCGGGTCTATGAGGAGTATGACCGTTTGACGGAAGCGTATCTTGAACGTCATCGCGAAGGCAAGGGCTTTTTCTTTTTCCATTTCAATATGGACCTTTCCGGCGGTCCCTGCGTCGCGAAACGGCTCTCCGGCTGCGGCGCTGGGCATGAGTATTACGCGGTGGCGGCGAACGGCGATCTGTATCCGTGCCATCAGTTTGTAGGGCGTGAGGGCTATCGGCTCGGCTCGGTGTTCGAGGGCGTGACGAATAAGGATTTGCCGAAGTATTTTCGCGAGAGTCATGTGCTGAATAAACCGAAATGCCGGGACTGCTGGGCGCGATTCTTTTGCAGCGGCGGTTGTCACGCCAACGCCGACTTATTTCACGGTGACATCCGCGAGCCTTACGAGGTCGGCTGCGCAATCCAGAAAAAGAGATTGGAATGCGCGATTCGCGTGCAGGCGGAGCTGGCGTTGGAAAATATGGAGAGTTGATAATTTCGGTTTGGTTGGAAAACAAAATAAAAGTCATGGCCACCGGCAGCGCCGGTGGTCATGACTTTTTAACAACTCACCCGTAAATTTATTTTTTCAAGGAAGCCTAAGACGGTTATTATTCCGGCAGGATTGAGGGATTGTCGGTAATAGTGGAAAGTATTATGATGGTTTGCGTCTTGACGACGCCGGGGACGTTTTTTATACGGGTCAGCAGTTTTTCCAGCGTGCCGGTGTTTTCGGTGACGATTTTCAGCGAATAGTCGAAATCCCCGGTGATGTAATAACATTCCTTGATTTCCGGCTCGTTTCGTACAAAGCCGGAAAAACGGTCGCCGTGTTTCGGATTGTCGAAACGCAGAAATATCAATGCCATTAAGTGTTTGTTCATCATGGCGGGATTGAGGATTGCCGTGTACCGGAGAATGACGCCGGAGGATTCCAACTTTTTCAGCCGCTCGCTTACGGCGGGAATGGAAAGCGAAGCTTCGCCGCTGAGGTCGGAAAGCGTGGCCCGCGCGTTTTCCTGAAGTTTGCGCAAAATGCTCCGATCAATATTGTCCATAGTGGTATGCCGCCCTTCCGTATGGTATATATATAGCTGATATGATATAATAAAAAGATAGATGTTACGCAATCGAAAACCGGAGTAGCATGTTATGATATTATTATAAGCGGTTTTGAAGATTTAGGGAAGCGATGAATAAGTCGGCCTGCGGCTGGGTTGAAGAGGACTTGTTCAGCGTATTTTCTTGGGAAGAACTGTGATAAAGATGAAGCTGAACACAAAAGAACGATTGAAAATAGGGCGACGGGATCAAAAGAGAATAGCCGTACATTTCAGTTATGCGTTGGCCGTCATGTTGGGGATTTTTGCCCTGCTGGTCTTGCGATACGGGTGGATACAGCTGGTGCAGGGCGATGAACTTGCAGCGCGGGTTCGCCATGAGACGGGGGAAGAACGGGTTATGCAGTCGCCCCGGGGCGCTATCCTCGATCGCAACGGGCGCGAAATGGCGGTCAGCCTGATGATGAAGTCGCTTTTTATCGATCCGAACAACGTGGAAAAGGGCAAAGAGGATGAAGTGGCGGAGAAGCTCGCGCCGCTGGTCGGCCTGAAACCAGAGGCTGTCCGACGGGATATCGAGCAGGGCGGCGGTTTCGTTTGGGTGAAGCGCTTCCTGTCCACGGATGAGGTGGCGGCGGTTCGAGCCTTGATTCGTTCCGAGGGATATAATTGCTTGGGGTTTCAGGACGAGCCGAAACGCTATTATCCGAACGAAGAATTGGCCGCAAATATTTTAGGGTTTGTCGGTACGGACGATATAGGGCTTGACGGTATTGAGCAGGCTTACGACGACCTCATCAAGGGAGTCGTGGCGGAGACTTTTGTGCAGACGGATAACGTCAGCGATCGGCCGATTTTAGGTTCTGTCTCCTTCAGAAAAACGGCTCGGCAGAATCAGTGCAAGACTGTGCAGCTTACCATTGACTCGACGGTGCAGTTTATGGTGGAGGAAGTGCTGGGAGAAGCGTTGGGAGAGACGCAGCCGCTTTCGGTAACGGCGATCGTGATGAAGCCGAAGACGGGGGAAATCCTTGCGATGGCGTCCCGCCCGTCGTATAATCCAAACCATTTTGACGATTACCCGATGGAGCTTTGGAAAAACCGGGCGGTATCCAACATTTATGAACCTGGGTCTACTTTCAAATCCATCGTCGCCGCGGCTGCTTTGGAAGAGAAAATGGTATCGCCCAACGATTGGTTTTTGGATCCCGGATTTTTGATCGTCAGTGAAAAGCGCATTGAAAACTGGAGCGGCGACAGCTTTGGCACGGTGACGTTTACGGACGTCATGAAGCAGTCCATCAATACCTGTTTTGCGATGATTGGTCTTGATCTCGGGATCGATCGGCTGAACAAGTACGTACGACGTTTCGGCTTCGGCGAGCTGACGGGCATTGAATTGCCGGGTGAGGAAGTGGGCCTGCTGATGGATCCCTTAGAACGGCCGGTATACGATTCCGATATTGCGACCATGTCCATCGGTCAAAGTATCGCGGTGACGCCGCTGCAGCTCATTACCGCCATGTCGGCCATCGCCAACGACGGCGTGCTGATGAAGCCGTATATCGTGAAGGCGGTATATAACGAAGACGGCTCCGTATATGAGGAGACGAAGCCTCGCGAAGTGCGGCGCGTTATAAGTTCGGAGACGGACAAGCTTTTGATTGGACTCTTGGAGCAGGTCGTTGCTACAGGAGGCGGTCAAAAGGCGAAAGTGAAAGGCTACCGCATCGGCGGGAAGACCGGTACGGCCCAGAAGATAAATACGGAAAGCGTCGGCTATAAGGAAGGCAGCTATATCGCGTCTTTCTGCGGTTTTGCGCCTGCCAATGACCCGGAGGTGACGCTGCTGGTCATCATCGACGAGCCGTCGGGCGGCAATTATTACGGCGGACAAATCGCAGCGCCGGTGGCGTCGAAGATATTCCAGCAGATGTTCCGTTATCTGAACGTGGAGCCCTCCAGCGACCCCTTTGAAAGCCAAGCTTCCGCGCCGGCGACCGTATCTTCGCCGAAAGACGTTCGCGCTACGGTACCGGATGTAATCGGTCTTGACGTGGAGTCGGCAGGACTGCGGATTGGAGAAGCGGGGCTCAGAATGCGCGTCGAGGGCCGCGGAACGGCGGTCAGCCAGGATGTGGCGCCGAATACGGTCGTCGAACGGGATTCTGAGATCGTGGTGCGCTTTGCGCCTGAAAAAGGCGGTACGCAATAAAGGATAGTAAAGGGCGTTTTCTGCGCCCGGGAGAAAAGAAGAGGTTTTTCATGCTTGAGTGGCATTTGTCGAATACAGATTTGTCCGTTTTGCACCATGGAGCGCAAACTTTGGGCAGCGATACGTCGCCGGTAAACCTGTTCCTGCTTTGTGATCTCTTCCATACGGAGGTTGCCGTGCATGACGGGATATTGTTTCGGTATTATCAGGGAAATGCCGATAATTGCAGGGGCTACGGCGCGCCGCTTTCCGCCTGCGATTTCGACAGTGCGAAAGTGTTGTCGTTGTTGAAGTGTGATGCGGAGCAGCGGGGGGTGCCACTTTCCTTCTGCGCATTTGACGAGCGGCAGACGAGAGTTTTCGACGGGCTTTGCAACATTCGTTGGTCCTCCCGGGACGGCGACGGCGACTATATATACAAGCGGGAAAGCCTTGCGCTGCTTTCCGGCAAGAAGCTCCATGCGAAAAAGAATCTTGTCAACCGTTTTTGGCGGCTCTATCCTGATGCGTCGTATCAACCGATCACGAAGGAAAACATCGCCGACGCGCTGATCGTTGCGGAGCAGTGGTTTGCGGAGAGGGAGGAGGAAGGCGTCGACGCGGACATGAGCGAGCTGGCGCATATCCGAAAAGCCGCCGAGCATTGGGAAGAGCTGGGCCTTTTCGGCGGTGTTCTCTATGCTGAGGGCATGCCCGCCGCTATGACCATGGCGTCCGCCATCTCAAAGCAGGTTATCGACGTGCATTTTGAAAAAGCGGTTGGCGCTTTCGCGGCGGAGGGCGCGTACGCCGCCGTCAACCAAGCCTTCGCCGCCTCCGATGCGGCGGCGCCGTATGTCTATGTGAACCGGGAGGAGGACATGGGGATTCCGGGTCTGAGGAAAGTGAAGGAAGCGTACCGCCCCGCCTTTAAGGTGGAGAAATATTTCGGGATAGTTGGGGAATAACCGTGATTAAAAGTGCCCGCAGGAAATTTTTCTTCCTGCGGGCACTGCGTGTTTATGCGGATTTTGTGTTTCTCGAAATTTTTGCGGTAGGAAAGTAGGAAAATCCTACTTTCCTACCGCAAAAATTTCTCCCATGCAAAATGTTTTCCTTCCGTTTTATTTTCGTTTGAGGCAGGAAATTCCCTCAGCGCGCCGAAATAAACATACAGTATTAGGACAAGAACGGACGATTTTTCGTATTGTTCCAAATGGGAGGGAACGCAATGGAGAGAAAGGCAGACGTCGTCGTAATCGGCGGCGGCATTACGGGAACGGCGACGCTGGCGGCGCTGGCGCGGCTCGAATTGTCCTGCATGCTGGTAGAGAAAGAGCCTGACATAGCGGCGGGGACGACGAAGGCGAACAGCGCCGTGCTGCACGCGGGCTTTGACGCGCCCACAGGCAGCATGAAGGCGAAGATGAACGTCGAGGGAAATCGGCTGTATCATGAACTGCAGGATGAGCTGGAGTTGGATATCCAATGGACGGGCTCTCTCGTTTGCGCGACGAACAAAGAAGAGGAAGCGCAGCTTGAAGAATTGAAGGCGCGCGGCGAGGCGAACGGCGTGTCGGGGCTTGAAATGTGGAGCGGCGACAAAGTGCGAGAAAAGGAGCCGAACCTTTCGCCTGCGATATGTTCGGCGCTTTGGGCGCCAACGGCGGGCATTTGCTGGCCTTTCGGCATGGCGACGGCCTTTGCGGAGAACGCCGTGGAAAACGGTGCGGAAATTTTGCGAGACTGCGAGGTCACGGGGATTCGATCTGAGGGCGGCAAAGGCTTCACGGTAGAGACGACGCAGGGAACGATAAAGGCGCGGTTCGTCGTGAACGCGGCCGGCGTTTATGCGGATAAAGTCGCGGTGATGGCGGGAGACAAGAGCTTTTCAATACATCCGCGCAAGGGCGAATATGTCCTTTTTGATAAGACCGTGCAGAACAAGATGGTCAAGGGAATCGTTTTTCCCGCGCCGACAAAGACCTCGAAGGGAATCCTCATTTGCGCGACGACCCACGGCAACACGTTTATCGGGCCGAACGCGCAGGAACAGGACAGTCGCGAGGACTCGGCCGTGACGACGGCGGGTATGGATGAAATCATCGCTGGCGCGAGAAAGCTCGTACCGGAGTTGCCTATGGGCGCGGCGATTACCGAGTTTGCAGGAATCCGTGCGGTGTCCGATACGAACGACTTTATCATTGGTGAATCGAAAACGGTCAAGGGACTTTATCATGCGGCGGGCATTCAGTCTCCGGGGCTGACCTCGGCGCCGGCCATCGCTCGGCTTTTGGCGGAGGAAATTGCGAAAGCAATGGGCGCGAAGCAGAAAGCGAACGTCAAAAAAGGTCGTCCGGCTCAACCGGTTTTTCGCGAGCTTTCGACGGAGGAGCAGGCGGCGCTGATTAAAAAGGACGCTCGATACGGGCGCGTGATTTGTCGCTGCGAGACGATCACCGAGGGCGAAATTGTCGATGCAATCAAGCGGCCTTGCGGCGCTCGGACGGTGGACGGCGTGAAGCGCCGAACCCGCGCGGGTATGGGGCGCTGCCAGGGCGGTTTCTGCGGGCCTCGGGTCATCGAGATTTTGTCGAGAGAGCTTGGAATTCCCGTACCGAAGGTGCGGAAGGACGGCGCGGATTCCTATATGTATGAGGAAAAGCTGGGAGGTGGGCGGAAATGAGCGAGCTTTATGACGTCATTATCGTAGGCGGCGGCCCGGCGGGGCTGACTGCGGCGCTCAGCGCCCAGCAGAACGGCGCGAAGAAAATTCTCGTATTGGAGCGCGACCGCGAGCCGGGCGGCATTTTGCAGCAATGCGTTCATAACGGCTTCGGCCTCCATCATTTCAAGGAGGAACTGACCGGTCCCGGCTATGCGCAGCGGTGCTATGATCTCGTAAAAGATTTGCCCGAGGTCGAGATTCTCGTCGACACGATGGTCTTGGAAGTGCGTAAAGATAAAACCGTGCGAGCGATCAATCCGACGCGCGGCGTGATGGAGCTTCGGGGGAAATCGGTGGTGCTGACCATGGGCTGCCGCGAGCGTACCCGCGGCGCGATACGGATTCCGGGTACGCGCCCCGCAGGCGTTTATACGGCGGGCGCGGCGCAGCGCATGGTCAATATGGAGGGCTACATCCCCGGCAGGAAAATCGTGATTCTCGGCTCCGGCGATATCGGGTTGATCATGGCGCGGCGTATGTCGCTGGAAGGCTGCAAAGTGCAGGCGGTGCTGGAAATCTGTCCCTTCTCCAACGGCCTGACGAGAAATATCGTCCAATGCCTGAACGACTACGATATTCCGCTGCATCTGTCCCACACGATCGTGGCGATTCACGGCAAAGACCGGGTGACCGGCGTCACCGTCGCGAAGGTTGACGAAAAGTCGCGTCCGATTCCCGGCACGGAGTTTGAGATCGACTGCGACACGGTGTTGCTGTCCGTCGGTTTGATTCCGGAAAACGAGCTTTCCAACGGCCTCGGCCTCAAGATGCACCCGTTGACGAGCGGGCCCGTCGTCGACCAGCGACGGGAGACCAGCGAGCCGGGCATTTTCGCAGCGGGCAACGTGGTACACGTACACGACCTCGTGGATTTCGTGTCCGACGAGGCGGAGATTGCCGGAAAATTCGCGGCGAAAGCCGCGCTCGGCGAGGGCGGCGGTGCGACCCGCGATCTTGCGGTCACGACGGGCGAAAACGTCCGTACCTGTGTGCCTCAGCATTTACGTCTTGGCGACGAAACTGAAAAAGTGCGGCTCTTCATGCGCGTGACGCAGCCCATGCGCGGCAAGCTGAAACTGAAGGTCGTCAGCGGCGGCGAGGAGGTCTTCGCAAAGCCCTTGATGATTGCAAAGCCCAGCGAGATGATTGCGGTGGATTTGCCGGAGGCAAAAATTGCGTCGCTCTCGTCGGAGCTTGTCGTTTCGCTGGAGGAGGGGAAATAAATGGCAACAGAGACAAAGGTTTTGAATTGCATTAATTGTCCGTTGAGCTGTGAACTGACGGCGACGGTGGAGGACGGCGTCGTCACGAACGTGACCGGTAATTTCTGCCCGCGCGGAGCGCAGTACGCGAAAGAGGAACTGACCGCGCCGACGCGAATGCTGACGTCTACCGTTCGCGTCGAGGGCGGGCGGTTGCCGCTGCTGCCCGTCGTTTCGGCGAAAAAGGTGCCAAAGGGGCGCGTCGTCGAGTGCGCCGAGGCGCTTCGCTCGGTCAGCGTTAAAGCTCCCGTGCATGCGGGCGACATAGTGGCGGCAAATATCCTCGGGCTCGGCGTCGATATCGTGGCGAGCCGCGACATGGAGACGGCATAATGGGCGAAAAGAAGAAAATCCGCATGATCGTGACCGATCTCGACGGTACGCTGGTCAACGCGGCCTATGAGATTACGGAAGAAAACAAGAAAGCCGTGCAGGCGGCGGAGAAACTCGGCGTGCCGACGGTCATCGCCACGGGCAGGATGCATATTTCCGCGATTCAATACGCCGAGGCGTTGGGCGTGGACGCGCCGATTATCAGCTACAACGGCGCGATTGTAAAGACGGCGGGCGGCGAGCTTTTGGCGGCGTCGTATCTCGAACCGCAGGTCGTCGAGCGCGTGCTGGGATATGTGTTTGCCTGCGGCTGGTATGTGCAGAGCTACGTCGGAGACGCGCTGTACTACGTCGAGCAGACGGAGGCGGCGCGAATCTATGAGTCAGCTTCAAAGGTCTACGGCGAGGCTATCGGACGAGGCGGAATGCTCGCTCGGACGAAAGAGGTTCCGAAGCTGCTCGTTGCCGTTCCGGCGGAGGAAATCGACGACGTAATCCGAGATCTTCGGAATCGCTTCCGCAACGAAGCCGACGTCATGCAGTCCAGCCCGAATTATATCGAGATTGTGCGCCCCGGCGTATCAAAGGCGCACGCGATGGTGGCCCTCGCCGAAAAACGTGGAATCCGTGCGAACGAGATCATGGCTCTCGGTGATTCCGGCAACGACGTCGAAATGCTCCGCGCGGCGGGGCTTGGCATTGCGATGGGTAACGCCATCCCCGCAGTAAAGGAAGCGGCAGACGAAATCGCGCCTCCCTGCGAGGAAAACGGCTTCGCGGAAGCCGTGCGGAGATTTGTTTTGGGAAAATAAAGTTTTCTTTGATGCTGTCGCATGTGACCGAAATGTGCGACAGCATTTTGCTTGGGAGAAGAAGGGGGGATTTGAGAATGGGAGAATATGGAAGATATATAGAAAATATTCAGCTTTCATGATATAATGTTGCTAATGTAACGAAACGGAGGTGAATCAATGAAGCAGTACGTTGTTACGGGCATGACTTGCGCGGCCTGTGTCGCTCGGGTGGAAAAGGCAGTGAAAAAAGTCGAGGGCGTGGACGACTGTGCGGTGAGCCTGTTGACGAACTCCATGGGCGTCGAGGGGAGCGCCGATCCGGCGGCGGTG
>JAEERZ010000070.1 GCA_016286075.1 Selenomonadaceae bacterium | reverse complement strand
CATTTGCGGCTATTGTTTCATGCCGGCTGCAAACATCGCTTTCAATTCTTTTTTCGCAATCTTTCCCGTGGAGGTTTTCGGTAGTTTTTCGATTTGGCGGAATTCCCGCGGAATCTTGAAGAGCGCGAGGTTTTGCTGCAAGTATTTTTTCAGTTGGCGCGCGTCGATGGTATAGCCGGGCTGGACGCTGTAATAGCAACAGCCGGCTTGGCCCCGGAGACTGTCCTCGATGGGAATGACCGCAGCTTCCTGGATTCCGGGAAAGGCATAGAGCAGTTCTTCGATTTCCCGGGGATAGATGTTTTCGCCCATGCTGATAATCATATCTTTGAGACGGTCGACGATATAGACATAGCCGTCCTCGTCGATGCGGGCGACGTCTCCCGTGTGCAGCCAGCCGTCTTGCAACGCTTCTGCGGTAGCGTCGGGTTGCCCGAGATAGCCGTGCATGACGTTGGGACCCTGCACCAAAAGTTCCCCCGGTTCTCCTACGGGGACATCATGACCCTGCGCGTCCACGAAGCGAAGGCGTTCGTTCGGAATAGCGGGGCCGACGGAACCAAGGCGCGTGGCTTCCGGCGCGTTCATCGTGACGACGGGCGACGCTTCCGAAAGGCCGTAACCTTCGACAATCGGCACTTTGAATTTGGTGCGGAACGCTTCACCGATGGGAAGTGGAAGCGGCGTTCCGCCGAGCATGACAAAGCGAAGTGTTTTCATGTCGTCCGGCGACGCCAATTTTGTCAAAAGGGAGCAGATCGACGGCACCATGACAATGACGGTGATTTTGTATGCGCGGACCAATTCGACTGTTTTTTTCGGGGTAAACGAGTCTTGTACGGTGATGGAAGAACCGGCGTATAGTTCGTTTAATACGGCGCAGGTCCACGCGAAGCAGTGGTACATCGGCAATACGCAGAGAATGTGGTCCTTGCGTGTCAGCCGGACGACCTGCTGCAGTGAAATCGCATTCATGACGAGATTGCGGTGCGAAAGAATCGCGCCTTTCGGCAAGCCTGTCGTTCCCGAAGTGTAAATGATTGCGCAAGGCTCGTCTGCGCCGAAGTCCTCGGGAAGTGCAGGGGCAGAAGCGTATTCGACGGGCTTCGTGCATTCGGAAATCAGAATCGTCTGCACATGGTCGTGTTCGTAGGCGCTGAGCGATGATTCAAGGTCGAGAGGCTGGTCGGAAATCATGTAGTGTACGTCGGCGTTTTTCAATATGAACGCCGTCTCGCGCATGCTGAGCTGGAAATTGATCGGCACGACCACTGCGCCGAGGGACGCTATGGCCATATAGGCGACGATGTATTCTGCACAGTTGTGCGAGTATATGGCGACGCGGTCGTGGATGCGTACGCCGTCGGCGTACAGGCGGGAGCGGCAGAGCGTCACGGACAAAATCAGGGCTCGATAGGTCATCGAGCGTCCCTGATCGTTGACGGCAATGTCCTCCGGGTGTCCACGCCAGATGAGATCGTGAACGAGCATGGTCATCACCTTCCTTTGGGGATTCCGCGAAAACGCGGCAAGATTCCTTCTCCATTATATTATACAGAATATAGATGGAAAAAACTATAAAAAACTGCCGGATGATGGGTGGAATCTACAGGAACCACTGAACAAGTCCCTTCACGCTCTTGCCGGTTCTTTTCCCGCCCATGCTGCGTCAGATGTCGAGCTTTGCATAAGCGACCGCTAAGGCGCTAAAGCGCCAAGCGTCTGCTTATCGACGTAGCGATGCTAAGTCTTCGCGCAATCTTTCTGGCCTGACGAAAAAAATCCCTCGGCAAAGTCATAAATTGACTTATTCAGCGATTCCTTCAAGTTTTTCTTTACTTCTTTACTTGTTGTATATTATAATTGGTTTAGTAATAGGGGAAGCTGATGGTCGGACGACGCGCCGATAATCAGCCGTTATCATTTGGAAGGGAGGCGCGGAAAATCCGCAATCGTGCAAGTACAGAAATGAAGGGGGTATTATTTTGCTGAAAACCAATTTTCAAAAGGGTATGTTTACGGTCATCGTCGGCATCGCCCTGTGGTTCTTCCCCGCTCCCGCGGGCGTGGACCTGAAAGCGTGGCACATGTTCGCGATTTTCGTCGCGACAATCATCGGTTTCATTCTTCATCCGATTCCCATCGGCGGCGTCGCGCTGATAGCGGTAGGTCTTACCGGATTCTTGAAAGTCCTGAAGCCCGCAGAGGCTCTTTCCGGTTTTGGAAACGCGACAATCTGGCTGATTGTAGGCGCGTACATGTTCGCGAAAGGCTTCATCAAGACGGGACTCGGGCGTCGCATCGCGTACATCATTATGTCGAAGATTGCGACCAGCTCGCTGAAACTTGCTTACTCGATGGCGATTACCGACCTCATCGTTTCGCCTGCCACGCCGTCGAACACGGCGCGCGGCGGCGGCATCCTGTACCCGATCGTGCGCTCGCTCTGCACCGCGTTCAATTCTGAGCCGGACGAGGGTTCGCGCAAGAAAATCGGCAACTACTTGATGCTTTCGACTTTTGAGTGCAACTGTATCACCTCGTCGATGTTCCTGACCTCGGTTGCTCCGAACCTCTTGGTTGCGAAGCTGGCGAAGGACGTTACGGGCCTCGACATTTCGTGGGGCACTTACGCGCTGGCCTGCATCGTGCCGGGCGTTCTCGCATTGTGCATCACGCCGTACCTCGTATACAAGCTCGCCACGCCGGAACTGACGCAAACGCCGGAAGCTCCGCAGATTGCGAAGGACGAGCTGGAGAAAATGGGTCCGATGTCCGGCGACGAGTCCGTCGTTTTGCAGGCGTTTATCGCGGCGCTGGCCATGTGGGCGACCACTTCGTTCACCGGGTTCAACGCGACGATGATCGCTCTGGTCTGCATCGGTTATATGCTGGTGCGCGGCGCTCTTGTCTGGGAAGACATCATTACGGAAAAAGGCGCTTGGGATACGCTGGTCTGGATGGGCGGCTTGATGAGCCTCGCTACCGGCCTTTCGAAGCTCGGCTTCATCAAGTGGATGTCCGCCGGCATCGCAGGGAGCCTCAAGGGTATCGATCCGATGATGACCCTTGTTATCCTTGCGTTAATCAACATGTATGTACATTATGCTTTCGCGTCTCTGTCGGCGCACGTCAGCGCGGTCTATGCCGCATTCTTGGCGGTGGCGGTGGCGGCTGGCGCGCCGCCGATGCTGTCGGCAATCGTGCTGGGCTGCGAAACAGGTCTTATGGGATGCCTGACGCACTACGCGACGGGGCCGTCCCCGATTTTCTTCGGTTCGGGCTACATCACGCAGCCGGAGTGGTGGAAGATCGGCTTCATTTGCTCGATCCTCTTCCTGATCTGCTTCCTCGGCGTCGGCCCGCTCTGGTGGAAAGTTATCGGCCTTTGGTAACAACGGTGTAAGAAAAAACGCGGCTTCCGTTCGGGAGCCGCGTTTTCAATTGTGGTTTGCGAGGCAGACATGTTATAATAAAACCATAAGATACTGCTTTCAATTTGAAAGCGGTTATGGAAGAACTGAAATTTTTGAAGTGGGAAAGTAAGAAAGTAAGAAAGTAAGAAAGTAAGAAAGTAAGAAAATCCTACTTTCCTACTTCAAAAATTTGCTTTGCAAATTGCAGAGAAGACGGAAAGGGGAATTCTTATGTTTGGACTCGGCATTCCTGAATTGTTGCTCATCCTCGTTATCGGGCTTGTCATCTTCGGCCCGGGCAAGCTTGCGGATTCTGGAAAAGCGTTGGGTAAAAGCGTTCGCGAGTTTCGTGCGGCGGCTTCCGAAAAGGAGGAACCGAAAAAGATTGGCGACAGCCGGGCTGAGGAAAAATGAAGAATAAAAAAATTGCCGCTGCGTCCGAAAGGGACGAGGCGGCTTCGTTTTCTCTATGAGTCAGTCCTTTGTCATCGCCAAAAGCTGGTCGCGCATTTCCTTGATGGGGCGGTACATGGAAAGATAATCCGCTTCTTTCTTGGCGCGAAGCATTTCCGTCATTTCGGCCAGCGGATCGTAAATGGGCGCGAGGGCGAGGTTCCCGATTACGCCCTTCAATGCGTGGGCGGCTTCAAAGGCGCTTTCAAGGTCGTTTTTTTCGAGGGCGGGGACGAGGGAGTCAAAGTAGTCGTTGGCTACGGCCATGGAAATCATTTTGAAGAAAAAAGCCTCGTTGTTCATGCAGCGCGCGAGCCCGTCCTTCGGATCGATCCCAATGGCCTTCATTTTTTCAAGCGTCAGCATAAATATCCTCTCCTCGTATGAAAATAAGCTTGATAGTTTCCGATTCCGTGTTAAAATTGAAGGGAAGAAGTTTTGGTTTGTGATGGGGTGTTATGGCTATGAAAAAAATCCTGATCGTCGATGATATGCTTGTTTCCCTGATGATGACGGAAAACATGCTTTGCGGTCATTATACCACGTTTTCCGCTTCTTCGGGACAGGAAGCGATAGAAATTTATCGGCGCGAGCATCCCGACATGGTGCTGTCCGATCTGCGGATGCCCGGTATGAGCGGATATGAGCTGCAGCAGGCGCTTCAGAAAGAGATGCAAAAAAATATTCCCTTTATGTTCATGACGGCGGATCCGGATGAAGAAACCGAGAGCAAGGGTTTTGAAAACGGCGCGATGGATTTTATCCGCAAGCCCTTCCGGCCTGACGTGCTGCTTCGGCGCGTCGGGAATATCCTGCAGACCGTGGACCAGATTGAGGGGTTGAAAAAGCATGCCAGCACGGATCCGTTGACGGGCCTTCTCAATAAGGTGTCGGCGGAGGTGGAGTTGCAGCGTGTCTGCGCTCAAGGGCAGGGCGCCCTCTTGATGGTCGATCTTGACAGTTTCAAATTGGTCAACGATATTTACGGTCATGCGATGGGCGACAAGGTACTGATGAGTTTCGCGGATATCCTGCGCGTTTCGGTGCGTCCCGACGATGTGGTCGGCCGTCTCGGCGGCGACGAATTTATCGCCTTTTGTTCCGGCATGAATGACGAGCCGGGAATCATGAACAAGGCGGCGTCGATCAACAAGATGCTTGACAAGTCGGCAAGAGAGCTGATGGGGGACGATATGGCGATTCCTATCGGCGCGTCTATCGGGTGCGTCTTTGTGCAGCCGGGAGGCGAGGAGTTCCCCGAGCTTGTCGAAAAGGCGGACAAGGCGCTCTACGCGGCGAAGCAGGAAGGAAAACACGGCTGCCATATTTTTAAAGAGGATAATACCGACGATGAAGATAGTGCGGCGACGCTGACGAACGTGGGGAAAATCCTTGGCGAAAGGCATCCCGCCAACGGAGCGATGCGCCTGCCTTTCGAGGAATTTCGCACGGTGTATCGGTTCTTGCGGCGCACGATGGGGATTTTCGGCAAGCCCATATCGATTCTTCGCTTTTCCCTGCCGAACGGGACGGACGAGAAAACGATGGAGGCGTTCTTTTCCTTGCTCTGTTCGACGCTGCGTACTGCGGACGTGGCGACGAAAAACGGGGGACATTGTTTGGTGCTGCTGGTCAACACGAGTTTCCCCAATTTGGCCCACGCAGCAGATCGTCTTCGGAAAAAATGGACGGAAATGGAGATCGAGGAAGGCATGGAGGCCGATTTTGAATACGAATGGACGGTCATGGAGCCGTGACCATACAGGAATAATAATTGCAGGACGGAAAAACCGCCGCACGGAGAAATACGTTTCCTCTGTACGGCGGTTTCGTTTTTTTATTTTCGCTTGCCGATGAGTTCCGCCAACGTGCGGTAAATTTGGTTCGGCTCCACGGGTTTTTCGAGGTGCGCGTCCATACCTGCGGCAAGGGAACGCTGCACGTCCTCGTCGAAATAATTGGTGGTCAGAGCGATGATGGGGATTGTCGTTGCGTCCGGATGCTTCGACGCGCGGATGGTCTCGGTGGCGGCAAGGCCGTCCATCACCGGCATGTGCACGTCCATCAGAATTGCATCGTAATGTCCCTTGGGACTTTTCAGGAAAAGATCGGCGGCTTCCCGGCCGTTTTCCGCGTGATCGACCTCCATGAAATTCATTGACAAAAGCTGCTTGACGATCTCGGCGTTTACGGTCATGTCTTCTGCGACCAGAATGCGTCGCCCGTCGAGTTCCGTATGGACGGATGAAGTGGGTTGTTCCGGCTCTCTGGGAGGGGCGAATTGGCGGTATGTTTGCAGGATCGCCTCTGCTGAAAGCGGTTTTGCCATGAAAGCGTCCGCTCCCGCTTTTTTCGCGTCGGCTTCGCCGCCTGATTCACCGTCGCCAGTGAGGATAATGACGGTGGCGGTTTTGCCTAAAAGCGAGCGAATCTCTGCAATCAGGTCGACGCCGCTTTTTGTCGGCAGGGAACGGTTTACTAAGATCAAGTCGTATTCCTGCCTTCGCGCGTGATGCAGGCGCACCATTTCCATCGCCTGTTCCTCGTTGCCGTAGCAGTCGGAGCCGACGCCGAATCGGGCCAGCGCGGATTGCGTATTATCTCGGGCTGCGGCGTCGCCGTCGACGATCAGTACAAAAAGCGTTTGAGCTGATAGTTCGTCGAAAGAAGGCATAGATTCTTGATTCGTTCCCATGAGGTTTTCCCTCCGTTCGATATTTCCATACATAAGAACTGAACGATTTCATACGGTGTTTCTTCCTTAATCTTAATGCGGCGGCGGGCATATTGTCAAGAATGCGCGGCGTATGTTCTTTTGATTATAGGGAAAGAAGCCGGACTTGAAATTCCGGGGGTGAAAAAGTCGGCGAAAAATGGTATGATATAAGATATGATTCTACAATATTTCGGAATGATTTTGTATTTGTATATATTTTCGGAGGTGTCGGCGTGGATCAGGGGAACTATCGTTTTGTGATTGTAACGGGCATGTCGGGCGGAGGAAAAACACAAGCCTACCGTTATCTGGAGGACTTGGGGTTCTTCTGCGTGGACAATCTCCCGCCGGTATTCATCCCGAAATTCGCGGAGCTTTGCGCGCAGTCGGGCGGCCATATCGCGAAAGTGGCGCTTGTCGTGGACACCCGGAGCCGCGAGTTTTTCGATACGTTTTTGCACGTGCTGGAGGAGATGGAACGCGACGGCGTGCGCTATGAGCTTCTGTTCATGGACGCGTCGGACGCCGCGATTATCCGGAGGTACAAAGAGACGCGCCGGCGGCACCCGATGGCGCCAAGTTCCCGTCTGCCCGAAGGAATCGCAAAGGAGCGGATCCAGCTTTCGCGTATTCGAGAGAAAGCCACTTATATTATCGACACGTCGAATCTGAAAAAATCGGAGCTGCAATCGAAGGTTGTCCGTCTATTCGGCTCGGCTGAGGGAGAGACGTTCAATATTAACGTGCTTTCGTTTGGATTCAAGTTCGGGTTGCCGATGGATGCTGACTTGGTGCTGGACGTACGTTTCCTGCCGAATCCGTTCTACGAGGAAGACCTGAAGCATAAAAGCGGCATGATGCCGGAAGTGGGCGCGTATATCGAGCAATCGAAAGTGACGAAGAGCTTTGAAAAGAAACTCGACGATATGCTGACGTTCCTGATTCCCGAATATATCAAGGAAGGAAAGAGCCAGTTGGTGGTCGCCGTCGGGTGCACCGGCGGAATGCACCGCTCGGTTTTCATTGCGAAGCATATCTTTGAACTGGCGACGAAGCTGGGGTATCAGGCGACGCTGGAACACCGGGATCTGATGAAAAACGACGTGCGGGAGCACACGCCGCAGGAGGTTTGAGGCTGAATGCACTGGCATTTGCTGAAGTGGCTTTACCCGGGCATGAAATTCAAACGCTGGCTGCTGCTTTTCGCTGTCGGCGTGTTTCTTGTGAGCTTGGGTTTGGCTCTTGTTTTCAACTATAAATATCTCGACCAGATTGAAGAGGCGATTTTCCGTTTCGTCTATATGTGGCGCGGTTCTTACGACTATACGGCAACGGCGCTGGTGGGAACGGTAATCGTGTTGGTGGGGGCCGCCGTCATGCTGGTGGCGACGCGGTTCGTCATTCGCTCGGTCATTTTAGTATTGCTGCCGGAAAACTCCGGCAACTTAGTGGATCTGATCTATGAGAAGAGAATGCTCGGCAGGGGGCCGTCCATTGCCGTCATCGGCGGCGGGCATGGACTGTCGGTGCTGCTGCGTGGGATCAAAGAGGCTACGAGCAATGTGACGGCTATCGTGACCGTGGCGGACGACGGCGGTTCCTCAGGGCGGCTTCGTGAGGAATTGGGCATCATTCCGCCGGGGGATCTTCGGAATTGTCTCGTGGCACTGGCGGACACAGAGCCCTTGATGGAAAAATTGTTCCAGTACCGTTTCGAAGGGGAAAGCGCGCTGGCGGGCCATAGTTTCGGAAATCTTTTCATCGCGGCGATGAACGAAGTCACGGGAGATATGGAAACGGCTCTCGTCGAAGCGTCGAAAGTCCTCGCGGTTAAAGGCCGCGTATTGCCTGCCAGTCAGGAGCATGTGCGGCTCGACGCGGTCATGGAGGACGGCACGGTGGTGGAGGGCGAGTCGCGGATTCCCGAAGCCCGCAAGAAAATCCGACGGGTCCGCCTGTTCCCGGAACATGCTTTAGCAGTGGGCGCGGCGTTGGAGGCGATTCGCACGGCTGACGCGGTGATTTTGGGACCGGGCAGCTTATACACGAGCATCCTGCCCAATCTCTTAGTGGAGGGAATGGCGGAAACGCTCAGACGCAGCCGTGCGGTAAAAATCTATATTTGCAACGTGATGACGCAGCCCGGTGAGACGGACGGCTATACGGCGTCTATGCACGTGAAGGCGATTTTGGAGCATGCGGGTAAAGGCGTCGTGGATTACGTGCTTGTCCACTCGGGAAAAATCTCGGAGCAAATGAAAGCGGATTACGCAGCGAGAGGTTCGTATCCCGTGAAAGTGGATCGGGAGGCTTTGAACAAGCTGGGCGTCGGATTCGTGCAGGCCGACATCATGAGCAGCGAGGACGCGGGACATCATGACCCGGAAAAGCTTCGGAACGCGGTCATGAAAATGGTGTACGGGCTGGCCTCCTAAGAAGCGGGAAATAGTCAGGGGAAAGGGGATTATCAAAGTGCCTTCTTTTTCCGGTGATGTTAAAAATGAATTGGCGCGGTTGCCGTTGTCTAAAGAATGTTGCGAAAGGGCGGAACTGGCCGGGCTTTTGCGCATGGGGGCTTCCTTGACGCTGGGGGCAGGTCGCGCGCTGGGTTTATCTTTCGTGACGGAACACGCGGCTGTGGCGCGTCGGGCTTTGGTTCTCCTGAAGCAGGCGGGGGCAGTGCGGACGGAAGTCATGGTACGCCGTTCGCGCCGGCTCGGAAAGATGAACAGCTATTCAATTCGAGTCGTACCGGGGGAAAACGTCAGCGCACTCTTGGAGAAATTGGAATTGTCTCCGGGAATGCTTTCCCACGGAGGAAAGAGCGCGCTGCTTCGGCGGAAATGCTGTCGTGCCGCTTATCTTCGCGGCGCGTTCCTGGCCGGAGGAAGCGTGAGTCGACCCGAAGCATCCTGTCATTTGGAATATGTGACGACGAATTATCAATTTGCCGAGCTATTGCAGTCCCTTTTGCGGCGGTTTGGGTTTTCGGCAGGGCTT
>JAEERZ010000069.1 GCA_016286075.1 Selenomonadaceae bacterium | reverse complement strand
CGCCAAGGCAAAGGACGGCTCCCGCCATCCGCTGAACGCGCTCTGGTCCCGCCGCCATTCGACGAAATTCAACGGCACTGCCTATATCGTCCAGCGCGGCGCCGCCGCCATTTACACCGACGAAGGGCAGAAACAGGTCGCCGCAAATATCGCCTACTATATGGAAAACGCGCGGATTATCCGCGAAGGGCTGTCCGCTCTCGGTCTCTCGGTCTTCGGCGGCGTGAACGCGCCCTATATTTGGCTCAAGACGCCGAACCAGATGCCGTCTTGGACGTTTTTCGACAAGCTGCTCCAAGAGGCGAACGTCGTCGGCACTCCCGGCGCGGGCTTTGGCCCCTGCGGCGAGGGGTATTTCCGGCTCACCGCTTTCGGCGATCGTGGGGACACGGAAAAAGCCGTCGCCCGCATTCGCGAAAAACTGGACGTATAAAAACTCTTCCGCCTGCCAAAAGTCCGCATAAACAGGAATCATTGGAATTTTGTCCCAATTTCTTGGAAACCGCAAAACGACGTTCGTGAAGTATGATATAATGGAAAGGTCATAAAGGAACCAAAAGATTATTCGGCGGAACGTTCCGCCTTTGCGAACCTTTGGGCATACCGGGAAACGCCAGCCGAACGCGGAGGGACTTTACGATGATTCACCTTCCAATCAAAGACCTGAAACCAGGCATGATTGCAACGCAAAGCATTTACAACAAAAAAGGCGAATTCATCCTCACCCGCGGCGTGCCGATGACGCAGGAGCAAATCGACCAGCTCGCGGCAATGGGCCTGGCGGATCTTTCCGTCGCATCCTCCGATCCGAAAATTTCCGTCATTCCGCCTGCCGACGTCGTGGAGGAAACTACCCGTTCCGACGCGATCCGGAAGGTTTATGACACCTTCCACGACTTGGAAGACACCGGGGAGCTGGACCCGGCCGCGCTGACGCCCACCGCCCAGGCCATCCTGAAGAACGCGCTGGAAAACCGGGAAAACCTCGTGCAGCTTACCGATATTCGCCTGCACGACAACTACACGTTCGGGCACAGCGTAAACGTCGCGGTGCTGTCCGCAATCCTCGGCTCGCTCTGCAACGTTTCCGGTGACGACCTGGTCAACTTGATTATAGGCGCCCTGCTGCATGACATCGGAAAACTGATCATCCCCCAGGAAATCCTGACGAAACCGGGGCAGCTTACCGAGCAGGAATTTTACGTCATACAAATGCATCCGGAGGCGGGTCGTCTGAAACTTCGCGACCTTTCCACGCCATCCGCCGAAATCCTCGCCACCATCGCCGGACAGCATCATGAGCACATAGACGGCCGCGGCTATCCCGACCATCTGACCGGCAGCCAGATTCATATCTTCGCGCGCATCGTGGCCATCGCCGACGTTTTCGACGCGCTGACCAGCGCCCGCTCGTACAAGCCGGCTTACCGGCCCCATACCGCGTATCGGATCATGACGAAATGCTCGCCGGGCCAGTTCGACGAAACCCTTCTGAATCTCTTTTTCGACAGCGTAGCCATTTACCCTGTCGGCACCGTGCTGAAGACGACGATGGGCTATGCCATCGTGAAAAAGACCGAACTGGGGCACACTCTGACCCCGACCATCTGCGTTTTCGGAGATCTGAACGGCGACGCATTGAAACAGCCCTATACTATCGACCTGCGGAAATTCCCGCCCGATACCATCGTCAGCGCGCTGGAAGAAATGGAGATGGTTCCGCTTCTCTTCCGTATGCGCGTCAATCCCTCAAAATTCTTGCAAGACGAATAGAACCCGCTGCCGGATGGCAGCGGGTTCTTTTTCTTTGCCCTTATACGAGCCGGGAATCCCGTCTCGCTTTTTCTTTTTCTTCTTTCTCGGCGACCTGTTCGATGAAATCCAAAAAAACTTCCGCCTCGCGATACGTACGGAAAGGCTTGATCGCCACGCCGGGATTCATCTGGAGCACGCGAATCAGCGCCTCCATCGCGACAACCGGGTCAATCCGGTCCAGGGCATCGTAAAGTTCCTCTTTTTTTACCCTCAGCTCATACGCCAAATCATCGTAATAAGCGTCCTCCGTCCCAAGGCAATCCACTGCTTCCCGCACCGTCTCAAACGCGCGGGCATGCGGCGACCATATCTGCCGCACCGGATCGAGGAATGATCCAATCACGATTGAACGCTGTCTTTTTCTCGCCATAGCGTTTTATCGTTCCTCCTTCAAATATCCTCTCCTATGTGGAACATAATATCACTTTTCCCCTGAAAGCGCAAACATGTCCCTATGGACTTATCGAACCTTGACGCGCTTGCGCTCGTGGAAAGTCACCGTCTGCAGCCCGTAGGCTTCGGCCATTTGCGCCGCCAGCGCAAGATGCGCCCCGACGGTCTCTTTTTTATGCGCGTCCGAGCCGATGGTCACGTCGCGCCCGCCCAACTCCGCATACCGCCGATAAATCGGCGCCAATTCCTTCATGGCGAGACGATCGCCAAAACGGCGCGTATTGATCTCCAGCGCCGTTTCCGTCTCGACGACGGCGCGCAGCACTTCGTCGATGGCATCGTGCCAAACCTCATAAGAAATATCGGGGTGCTCGTAGGGCGCGTAACGCGCGATATAATCGATATGCGCCAGCGTGTCGATATACGGATTTTGCCGCACCATGTCCCGCATCAGCGTGAAATAGCGCAGGTATATCTCCTGCTGCGTCTTGCCCTCGTAGGTCGACGGCTCGTAAATGTCGCCGCCGTCGATCAAATGAATCGAGCCGATCACTTCGTCGAAAGGCGCGCGGGCGAGGAACGCTTTCGCCATTTCGAGCTCGCCGGGCACCATGCCGAGCTCCACGCCGAGGGAAAGGCGCTCGCCGCGGAGCGGTTCGTAGGCCGCCCAATATTCCTCCGGAGAGAAAATAAATTCCTTCTCGCCCTGATAGCTGAAGTCGATATGCTCGGTAAAAACGAGACCGATTCCCTGCGCCTCGGCCGCCGCCAGCGCGTCCCGCGCTTTCATCTCCGAATCCGCCGAAACCTCCGTATGCACATGGCTGTCGAAAAGCATCGTATCGCCTCCTACGCCTCCGCTCCCGAAGCCGCGTATGCCTCGCGCAGCGCAACCGCCAACTGGTCGGGGCAGGACGTAGGCTTGTTGCCGCAGCGCGTGCCGGCAAAACGCCCGATCACATGGTCGACGTCCATACCCTCGACGAGCTTTGATATGCCCTCCAGATTGCCGGGGCATCCTCCCGTAAACGAAACGCGCCGAATCGTTTTCCCCTCCAGCTCCACTTCAATTTCCCGGGAACAAGTCCCTCTCGTCTGATATGTGTAAGAAAACACTTCCATCCCTCCGTCATCATTGCTTCCTATATTATACAACGGCAAACCGAAACGCGCAAAAAAAGAAGCCCCGTTTTCACGAAGCTTCTTCCAGTACCTTATCAGGTTTCGAGGATATACACGTCGATGTCCCGACGTCCGAAATCCATGCAGTCGTCGTAATCCTCCATGCAGAGGTCGATCATCGCGCCCTCAATCATACCGCCGGTGTCCGCTGCAATCGCCACGCCGTAGCCGGGAATGTAAACCCGCGTTCCCAGCGGAATCACGTCCGGATCTACCGCGACGACGCCGTGCGTCGCCGGAAGTCCCGTCGCCGTGATGCAGTCGCCGCCGCCGTCCGTCGGCAGATAAGCGCTGGCTTCCATCACCATAACGTCGGTGTAGCGCATGGCGCCCCGCGACGTCTCAATGTAACCTTCCTGCACATAAGCCGCCGCTTCCTCCTGCTCGGCCTGCGCCGCCTCCGCCGCAATCTCTTCCGGCGTCTGGAGCTTGATATAAAGCCCCGCGCGGATCGGCACGCCTTCATTCACAGAGGGCTGGTATTTCGCACGGTCGACGCCCATCTCGTCGAGCAACCGCCCGACCGTCGGACGCGCCGTCTTCAAATCCCGGACGGTGCCGCCCATCTCGACCTTGACCGGGAGCGCCCGGACGATATGGATTTCCGTATCGTCCTTCACGCGAAGCGACGACATGCGGAATTCATCGTAGGCGCCCATCTTGACGCCCGCTTCCGAGATAATCTTCTCCGGCTGCGAATGCGTCGTCGTAAGCTGCGTTTCCTGCCCGTCGGCAAAAATCGTGATATGCTTCACGCTGCCCGCGCCCGCCGTCAAAATCGCCGTCGCCGCGAGTCCCGCGCAAATCATCATCCGATTGCTGCGCATTTTCTTTCGTATACTTTCAAAAACATTCATCCAATTCCCCCTAAACATTGGAACTGTTTCATTACAATTTGCTCCCATTCGCAAATTTGCATTTCCCAGTTCCACGCGAAAACCGCACAACCCGCCGTCCGTCACCGCAGACCAGCGCATGCGCCGCTTTCCGTTGCAGCCGCCATCTTCGGAATTCCCCTGAAGCTACGCTCCTCCCGGAAGCGCCCCGCAGCTCCATTCCCATGACGACCGGAAACGCGCTTTTCCTCGGTCCATTCCCGAAGCCGCCGTTTCTCTTCCGTCCGGCTTTCCCCGGACGCTTTCTTCACGGCTCCCGACCGCCCCTGCGAATTTTCTATCCGCAGCGGACTGTCGGCTGCCCGTGCGGGCTGTTTCTCCGCCCGACGGTCGTATTATACCATTTGACTTATTGGGCTGTCAAATCTTTCAGAGAATGTTCACCCACTTTCAGCTTATTTTCAGCTAAAATTTGGGAAAAATGCCACATTTACAGCCCAATTTTTATTATTTTCAACCACTTTTCTAAAAAATAGGTCATTCTTCCGCCCACCCCGTCTATCCCTTGGACCACTTAAAAGGACGCACGGAAAATTTCCCGTGCGTCCTCTCTGTAAAAACAAAAATATGCGATTCGTACTACGAAATTCGATTTTTTAAATCCCGACCTTCAGCCCATAAATTTCGCAGGCATTTTTCGTCGTCTGCGCCGCAAAATCTTCCAAGCTTTCGCCGCGAATTTCCGCCGCGCGCTCCGCCGTGATCCGGACATAGGCCGGTTCATTTCTCTTGCCGCGATACGGAAGAGGCGACAGATACGGGCAATCCGTCTCGACCAGCAACCGGTCGGCGGGCGTCTTCGCGACAATCTCCGGCAGCTTCGCCGCGTTCTTATAAGTCAGCGGTCCGTCCACACCGATATACCAGCCGAGCTTCAAAAGCTCTTTCGCCATTTCCCAGCTTCCCGAAAAGCAGTGGATGACGCCCCGATTTTTCCGCCCCTCGGTCTTCAAGATCATCATCAGATCGCCGTGGGCCTCCCGATCGTGGATGCAGACGGGCAAATCGAGGTCACGGGCCAACGCCAGCTGGCGGACGAACATTTTCCGCTGCAGTTTGCGCTTTTCCTCGTCCTTTTCCCAGTAATAATCAAGACCAATCTCGCCAATCGCGACGATATTCTTTCCCTTCGCCCAGGCGGCAAGACGGTCGTCGTCGTCCTTCGTGAACGGGTAGACGTTTTCCGGGTGGACGCCGACGCCGGCGAAAACATTTTCATGCTTCGCTGCCAAACTGGCGGCCCGTGCCGACGCCTCCATGGTGTCGCCAAAAGTCACTACAGCAATGACGCCCGCCTGTTTTGCACGAGCGAGCATGTCTTCCCGGTCTTCGTCAAAGTCCTCGCCGTCGATATGGGCGTGGGTGTCCACCAGCGAAATTCCTTCCGCGTCTTGCTCCCACGGCGGAAGGATTTCTTTTCTCCCGCCGGGCTCGTCCAGCGCTTCGGTCTTCCGCGAAGCGTCGCGAGCCGCCTTTCGCGCCTTTTGTTCCGCCGCGGCGCGCGCGCCGGGGTCGAGGTTCTCCGTCATGTCAGCGCACCACGCTTCCGACGGGCATATCCGTCTCGAGCAGCCGCAGCTTTTCGCCGTCGGAGGCCGCCAGCACCATGCCGTGGGACACGATGCCGCGAAGCTTCGCCGGTTTCAGGTTCGCGACCAATATGACATGCTTGCCGACGAGCTCCTCCGCCGTGTAAACGTCGGCAATGCCCGATACGACCTCCCGAGTCTCTTCCCCGAGGGACAGCGTCAGCTTCAACAGCTTGTCCGTCTTCGGCACGCGCTCCGCCGCCGTTACCTCGGCCACGCGAAGTTCGGTTTTCTTGAATTCTTCGATGGTGATGACGCCATCCGCAGCCGGTTCCGCTTTCTTCTCCTGCTTCGGCGCAGTTTTCGGTTTTTCCTGTTTTGCCGGAGCCGCTTCCTTCTCCACCTCGATGCGCGGGAAAAGCTGTTCTGCTTCGCCGATATGCTGCCCCGCCGGGATACCGCCCCAGCGAGTCTTCACATCACTCAAGCGCACCGATGCGAAGTCCTGCGTCATGCCGATCTGCGCCCAAATCTTCGGTG
Organism: Selenomonadaceae bacterium; assembly: GCA_016286075.1. GTDB lineage: Bacteria > Bacillota > Negativicutes > Selenomonadales > Selenomonadaceae > RUG12372. Next base: position 3,254 of record JAEERZ010000069.1, on the reverse strand, counting down.
CGGTCTCGGGCATGAACGGCGAAATCAGCACGCTGATGACCCGCAGGCTCTCCGCAAGGTTGTACATCACCGTCGCCAGTTCCGCTTTTTTCTCCGGGTCTTTGGCCAACGCCCAAGGCGCCGTCTCGTCGATATACTTGTTGGCGCGGCCGATGAAGGTCCACAGCCTCCGTATGACCGGGCTGATTTCCATTTTTTCCATGCCCGATTCATAAGCGGATACCAATTCCCACGAGTCGCCCATCAGGATGTCGTCCGTTTTGCTCTTCGTCGTCGCCGCCTCGATCACGCCGTTTTGGAACTTTCCAATCATGTTCATCGTGCGGTGCAAAAGATTTCCGAGGTCGTTGGCCAGGTCGGCGTTGATGCGGCCGATCAGCGCGTCCCGCGAGAAATTGCCGTCCTGCCCGAGGGCAATCTCCCGGAGCAGGAAATACCGGATTGCGTCCGCGCCGAATTCGTCGATCAAAAGATTCGGATCGACTACGTTGCCCTTCGATTTCGACATCTTGTCGCCGTCCACGATCAGCCAGCCGTGACCGTATATCTGCTTCGGCAGCGGCAGGTCGAGGGACATCAGGATTGCCGGCCAGATAATCGAGTGGAAACGCACAATCTCTTTGCCCACAAGATGCACGTCTGCCGGCCAGAATTTCTTGAACTTCTCGGGATCGTCGAAAAAGCCCGCCGCCGTCACATAATTCGTCAGCGCGTCGAACCAGACGTAAATCACATGCTTCTCGTCGTCCGGCACCGGGATGCCCCAGTCGAAGGACGTGCGGGAAATGCAGAGGTCGTCGAGCCCCTGCTTGATGAAGCTGATCATCTCGTTGCGCCGGGACGTCGGGCGGATGAAGTCGGGATTTTCCTCGATATGCTTGAGCAGCCGGTCGGCGTAGTTCGACAGCTTGAAGAAATACGCTTCCTCCGACACCTTTTCAACGGGGCGGTGGCAGTCCGGGCAGCAGCCGTTCTCATCAAGCTGCAGTTCCGTCCAGTAGCTTTCGCAAGGCGTACAGTAAAGGCCTGTATACTCGCCTTTGTAGACGTCACCCTTCGCCTTCGCGCGGCGGAAAAACTCCTGCACCACGCGATGATGGCGCGGCTCGCTGGTGCGCAGGAAATCGTCGTTCGAGATATGGAGCCGTTTCCAAAGCGCCTGAAAGCCCGCGACGATCTTGTCGACGTACTCGATGGGCGTTACGCCCTCTTTCTCGGCGGCCTGCTGGATTTTCTGCCCGTGCTCGTCGCTGCCGGTCAGAAAAAAGACGTCGTACCCCGCCAGCCGCTTGAACCGCGCCATGGCGTCGGCAATCGTGGTGCAGTAAGCGTGCCCGATATGCAGCTTCGCGCTCGGATAATAAATCGGCGTCGTTATGTAAAAAGATTTGTTCGGCATCAAAGTTCCCCTCCTATAAATAACTTCTTTATTGTATCAATCGGAGGCCATAAAATCAAGAAGACCGTCGCGAAACGGTCTTCTTAAAAGAATAAATCCGATTATTTTCCGGTTTTCTCAAATCTTCCACTCTGCGGCGGTTTCCGGCGAAAGATTTTTCAAGTAATCAATGACCACCACGCAGTCGGGGCGGACATGCTGCATCACGAAACGCATCTTTTCCTCCGGCAGCGAGACGCATCCGCCCGTATAGGGTTTCGCGGGGCCGAAGCAGTGCAGGAAGATGGCCGAGCCGAGTCCCGGCGTTCCCTCTTCGTTGTAGCTGATATTCATGCAATAGATATAATGCGGGTTATAATCCACAATATGCTCGCTGCTCTCCGTGTCCAAGCCGGGAAGCTCGCGGATATCGACCATTTGGTTGTATTTCATACCCGGACGGTCGTCTCCCGACCAGTAGATATTTTCATCTACCTGCTTATAGGGAATCGCGCAGCCGGGATCCGGCGCGATGCCGAAGGCCGCAGTGAAATGGAAAGTCCCCACCGGCGTCATGGCGTCGCCCTCCCTTGTCTTGCCAAGGCCTTCCTTACCAATGAAGCCCGGCGTCGTCATCATCTGGCGCCAAACGCCCGCCGCGTCTTTTTCATGCATGGATACCCAAACAGTAGTCTTTCCGACGCCCGCCACCACGAAAAGCTGCTTCGCCTCTGCCGCCTGCGGAAGCTTCTGCACCCATTCCGGCGACGCAGCCGTCTCCGCCGCGTTTACGGCTTCCCCCGTCAGTAAAAGCTGAAACACAAGGGCTAACGCAAAGAACAATTTCTTCATGAAAAAGCCTCCTTATAAATATTGAGTTTGTTTTTCCTCCGCCGCCAACACCGCCTGATAGACGTCTCGACGGGAAAGTCCCGTTTGTTTTGCCGCCTCGCGGATTGCCTCTTTCTTCGCCATTCCCTGCGCTGTCAGCGAATGCACAATCCCAACGGCGTCCTCCGGCGCGGTGGGAATCATTTCTCCTTTTTCTGTCGCGCCGCCGACAACGAGCACGAATTCTCCCCGCGGCGACGCTTCCCGGCTCCACGTCAAAAGCTCCGACAGGCTGCCCCGGCGGAACTCCTCGAATTTTTTCGTCAGTTCCCGGGCAATCGCCGCCGGGCGATCTCCCAGCGCGTTGAAAATCGCTTCCAGCGTCTCGGCCAGACGATGCGGCGCCTCGTAGAAAATCAGCGTATCCTCTCGTCCCGAAAGTTCGGAAAGACGTTCGCGCCGCTTTTCTTTCGTCCTCGGCAAAAAGCCGACGAAAGAGAATCGCGTCGTATCAAGGCCGGAAGCAATCAACGCGGAGAGCGCGGCGTTCGCTCCGGGAATCGGCACTACTCTGACGCCCGCCGCTATCGCATCGGCGGCAAGCCGCGCGCCGGGGTCGGCAACTCCCGGAAGCCCCGCGTCGCTGACGCAGGCAAGATCATTTCCCGACGTCAGCCATTCGATCAGCTCCGGCCCTTTTTCTCCCTTGTTATGCTCATGGTAGCTCGTGAGCCGCGTCGAGAGGCCGAAATGCGTCAAAAGCTGCCGCGTGCGCCGCGTATCTTCGGCCGCGATCAGCGGAACTTCACTCAGGACGCGAACCGCCCGATAAGTCATATCCTCCAGATTGCCAATGGGCGTTGCGCAAAGGTAGAGGGTGCCAAACTTCCTCTCCCCGTCACCCTTTCTTTCGTCACTCATAGATTCACCCCAAACAAATAAAGAGTGGGGAGTGAAGAGTTGAGAGTGAAGATATTACAATCAATCTCCACTCTTCACTCTTAACTCTCCACTCTGTTTTTCCCGTAAATTTCCAAAAGCTCCG